>CAZZBA010000017.1:0-27070 GCA_964652765.1 uncultured Victivallales bacterium
GTGCAGCAAGGCGGTCGCCCGGCCTTGACCTGGGAACGCCGTTATGGAGCCGAGGATACATCGTTTCGCGTATTGGTGTCGTCGAATCTGGTTGAGTGGCAGGAGTTGATGCTTCAGCCTGAAGTCGATGAAATCCTGGGAGATGGGAAGCGCGTAAGGATCCGCGCCGAACTTCAAGGACTCCCGGAAAAATTATTGTTCTATAAACTTGAGCTATCTTTCTGATACAATCACACGAACACCACACGATTGGGGTGCTGGTGGCGGCAAGGAAAGGGTTAAACGTTGTCTGGAGTTCGATACAAAGTGAAGGGGCGAGTGGTGATTCGCCGCATTGGAGAGGAAACGCTTCTCGTTCCCGTGCGTGGTGTTGCGTCCGGACATTGCGTCTATCCTGTCAATGCGACGGCGGCTGTAGCGTGGCGTGCATTGGAGGCGGGGCATACCGCTGCGGAAGCGGTAGAAATGATGATTACGGAATTTGATGTGGCGGCAGAGATTGCGCATAAGGATATCGAGGCCTGTGCAGCCGCTTGGGTAGAAGAAGGATTGCTTGAATATGCAAGCGGTTAATCAAATACATACCGATACGGAGTGGCTGGACGGATTCCGTAAGCGTGCGGCGACGAATCGGATCCCGATATCGGCGGCGTTGGAGTTGACGAGCCGCTGTAACTTGAAGTGCCAGCATTGCTATCTGGGGGACCAACAGGAACAGCATCACAAGTGCAACCAGGAGCGAACTACGCACGAAGTCCTGCAGTCGCTGGATGAGTGGGCAGCGGCAGGCGTTATGCAGTTGGTGGTCACGGGTGGCGACCCCATGATGCGAAGTGACTTCGGTGAGATTTACCAGTACGCAGCAGAACTGGGAATGCTGATCACGGTGTTTTGTGATGGCATTCTCGTGAGCGATGCCATCCTGGACCTGTTTGCAAACTACCCGCCGCGCGCGGTGGAGGTCAGCATCTACGGGGCCACGGCCGAGACCTATGAAAGGGTGACGCGCGTGCCGGGGTCACATGCCAATGCTTGGCGGGGTATTCACCGTTTGCTGGAGAACGGGGTCCGCGTTACGCTGAAAACCGTTCTCATGACCCTCAATGAAGCGGAACTGGGAGACATGGCTGCCCAGGCTGAGCGGCTCGGTTGTCGTTTTCGATTCGATTCTGCCATCTTTCCATGCTTGCCGGATGGCTCTGCGGCACCGCTTGATTTACGGGTGAGTCCGGAGCGTGCCGTGGAGTGGGACATGGCCTTTCCTGATCGGCGCGGGAAATGGATGCAAGCGGTTGACCGGCCTTCACCCGCTCTGCATAAAGGGGACCCGGTGTACAAGTGTGGGGCGGGTGCCACTTCATTCTATGCCGATCCTTACGGGAATCTGTCGCCTTGCCTGATGACGACGCATTACCGTTACAAGGGGGCGGGTGGACAGTTTCAACAGGTCTGGAAAGAGCAGCTCGGTGAGATCCGGGAGCGCAAGCGGACCCGTGATGGAGGATGTATGAGCGGAGCCCTGCGCAACACCTGCACGCATTGCCCGGCCTTCAATTATCTGGAGACTGGCGATGAAGAAAAAGACTCGCCATATATGGAAAAAACAGCCATATTACGTATGGATGCGATCATGAAACACAAGCAAGAGGAAAATCAAGCATGAAGCAGGCAACAATAAATAAAGCCGAGGATGGGCATTCACCTCGAAAGCCCTACAGTGCGCCAGAGATAAAGCGTGTAGAGCTCGCGCTGGAGGAGACCTTGACAGCGGGCTGCAAATTGATTGACACAGCATGTACAGATCCCCACCCGGGAGTATCAGAAGCGGGGTCATGAGTAGAGCGTCCACAGCATTAGTGGTCGGGCCTGTCTCGTTCTCGTTTGGCGGGGATGAGGGAGCAATCGTGCATTACCCGGATTGGGCCTACCGCGATTTCTTCCTTGGCCATGACCATTCCGGTCTGGAGAAGGATACGGTGTCGCTGCCTGTCCGGCTGCATGCGGGTATGATGGAGATGCCCGATCGTGAACCGGATTTCATGTCCGGCAGCAACTGGGGCATGTGGAATAGCGAAGGTTCCATGCTGTTTTGCTCGGGGTTTGCTCACCGCTCGAGGCCTCGCGTTGCCTGTGTGGTGACGAAAACGCTGGATGCCTGCGATCTATATGTAGATGGCTCGTTGAGCGATAGCCCGCTGAAATACCCGATGGATCAGATCCTGACGTGGGGCTTGCTGGGACAGTGCAACGGCTTGCTGTTGCATGCCGCTGGAGTGGTGCGTGATGGCGTTGGTTATGTGCTGGCAGGGCGTAGCGGTGCCGGAAAATCAACGTTATCGGGTTTTTGCCAGGATTGCGGATGGGAGATCCTGAATGATGACCGGGTGATTGTGCATCCGGATCCCGTGACGGGGCAGTGGTTGGTGTCGGGGACGCCGTGGCATGGTTCCGGGCGGTTTGCATGCAATCGGACGGTGCCGCTGGTAGGAATTTACCTCCTGGCGCAGGATCATATCAATGCCGCTTGCCCCTTGCCCGAACGGGAGGCTCGCTACCTGCTGATGGATGTGGCGGGAATCGCATGGTTTTCGGAGGCATGGTCGCAGGCAGCCTTGGATACCCTCGTGCGGATTTGCGCCGAAGTCCCGGTCTGCAGGTTGCATTTTACACGGTCGGCCGCGGCGGTCGAATGCATGGAGGCGGCGGCATGACGAAACTAACGGTATTTCAGGACCAGCCTAGTGACAAGGCGCCGCAGCGGACGACTGTAATAGCGCAGCAATCCGTACCCGCGCGCAAGGCGGGTATCCAGTCGCCGATCGCGTTTCCGCCGGTTGACGCTGTCCGCCCGGCCGAGAATGTCTTTTGCATCTACGGCTTCCCGTCCGGACAGGGCCGCGTCCGCCACGGTGATCAGGCGTCCCTCCGGGCTGTGCCGTATGAAACGGTGCAGCACCAGTCGCCCGTGATACTTGAACAGAAGGATGCTGCCGGGGCGACAATCCTTGGCGGCCACGGGGTGTACCAGAACGGTTTCGCCGGATCGGATGACCGGGTTCATGCTCGGCCCGAAGGCCTTGAAACAGATGGCGTCACCCTGTTGCAGGAGTCCCGCGACCAGTTTTCTTGCGTCTGGCGGAATGCCGCCTGAGTTGTATGTTTTCCGTGTCATGTAAGATATGTTTTACAGATAAAGGGAGGGTAGCTGAAATGACGGTGAATACAAGTCTGCTTTCAACGGTGCGCAAATCCGGTGTTGCGATCATGCTGGCATTTACCATGACGGCAGGAACGCTTTATGCCGGAGAGCCCCGCTCTGGCGAGGCGGTCGTGGTCAACCGGGTGGGAGACGCCCAGGCCTATCTGCTCGATGGCCCGGTGCATGAAGGTCGGAGCAAGCGGGTTGAACTGGTTGCGAACAGCAGTCTCGGCGAGACAGCCTTGGTGGCTACTGGCCGCGACGGACGGTTGTGCATGGTTCTTTCCCCCGGGGCGGTGCTCTGCGTGGCTCCTGATTCGAGACTGACTTTCGAGCAGTTGCGAATGGCTGCCGATGGCCTCCCGCAGCGTGAGGAGGATCTGGTCCGTCGGATCGTCATAAACCTTCACAAAGGGAGAATCATGGTGCATGCCGGAGCACCGGTCTCAACGATGGATATCCAGATCAGGACCAGTACTGGCGAAGTCCTTGCCGCTGGCGGGACTTTTGCGGTCGCCCAGCAGCAGGATGGAACCTGGGCCGTCTTCAATGATGAGTTCGAGCAGACGCTTATACCCGAGAAGGGCCTTCCTCTGGCGCTGAAGGAAAAGCAGGTTGCCGTGATGGATCGACGGCCCGATGGCTCGGCGGAAGCCCGGCTGGTCGATTCGCTGGTCGATTCACCGCTGCGCAAGTTTGAAGTCTGCGAGGTTTTTTTCAAGGATCTTGAGCCGTTCCTTGATGATCCATTGAAATTTGACAGTCAGGGGCTTTCGCAATACATTGGCGGGACGGATAGCTCGATCAGCTTTGTTGGCGGCGATATCGCGGCGGTTGACGTCAGTCCCTCGTTCCGTCCGGTCCCCGTTGCCAATGTCCGGCCTCGTGTCGAAGGCGGCAGTTCGCAGGCCAGTGGTGGACGCTGGGGCCAGCCGCGCATCTGGGACTGGTACAACGGCATCGGCCCAGTCAAGGGCTTCAACTATGTCCCCCGCTACGCTGTCAACTCAACCGAGATGTGGATGCAGGACACCTTTGATCCGGAGATCATCGACCAGGAACTTGGCTGGGCAAAGAATGCCGGTTACACGTCGGTGCGGGTCCAGCTACAGACGGAGGTTTGGCGTAATGATGCCAAGGGGTTCCTGGACCGGATGGATAAATTCCTTGAGCTGGCGAAAGAAAATGGTATGCGGGTCGTGCCGATCCTGTTCGACGATCTGAACCTTGCTGGTGCCGATCCATCGGTCGGTCCACAGCCCGATCCGCCCCCGGATGCGCACAACAGCCGCTGGACGCCAAGTCCGGGGCCGTCCAAGGTCGCCGACCGGGCGGCGTGGGGAGAGCTGGAGGCGTATGTCAAGGCCGTCATGCAGAAATTCCGCCGCGATGACCGGGTGCTGTTCTGGGATCTGTACAACATGACGGGGTCAGGGGCCTTGGGGGAATCCTCGCTGCCGCTGATGGATCAGGCTTTCAACTGGGCTCGTGAAACCGATCCGAAGCAGCCGCTGGCGGTCGCGGCCTGGACGCGGTTCGGCAGTGCCATGACGACGCACAAGCTCGAACGGTCCGATCTGGTCACCTTCCAGTCGTTCGATACGCCGCAACAGACCGAATCCTTGATGGCGTTGCTGCAACGCCATAACCGTCCGATTATCTGCACCGACTGGCTGATGCGCCAGAACGGCAATGACTTTGAATCGATGCTGCCGATGTTTTCCGCTCATCGCGTCGGCTGGTTCAATCGCGGGCTTGTCAACGGACGTACACAAACCTGGCTGCAACAGCCGCAATTCCGTTCAGAGAAGAATCCAGACCTGTGGCAGCACGATGTTTTCCGGGCTGATGGCGAGGCGTACAGCCAGAAGGAAGTCGAACAAATCAAAGCGTTCCGTTTCATGGAGACCAAACAATGAAGAAAGCTCAATCCGTCGTTACACTCATGGTTCTATCCTGCAGCCTTGTCCTGGAGTCGTTGGCGTCCGAAGTAGATACCTTCGCCTCCGGATTCTATACCAGGGGAGTAGATGCAGCTGCTTATGTCGATCGCGAGGATTCGGCATTCGCCCCGTACCACATGCCGTTGGGGCCTCGCTGGGTGCTATTGCCACGCATCACGATCAGCGCGGCCTCCGAGGATAACCCTACGCTCAGCAGCGGTCCCTCGGAGCAGGCGGAAACCGTCTATGCCGTGCCCGGCATCCTGCTGATTTACGGGCGCCCGGAGCGGAATCATGTGTATTCCGATGCGGGGATAATAATCCCGCTGTACAGCAGCGACGATGCCCTGGATGAAAAACCAAGCTACATGGTGGCTCTTGGGGGATGGTACCGTAACGGCAGGAGCAGTATTCATTCGCGCGTCGGCTACCGCCGGCTTGAAAGTGTAGATACACTGATTGGAGCGCGTATCATAAAAGAGGATTACACGGGCGACCTGAGTACGGAGTACCGCATTTCATCCAAGACCAGCGCGGGGCTGCTGGGAAATGTTGCCATGTATGATTTCGAGGATGACCAGTACATTGATTACCGGCGTTATTATGGAGCGGCCAGGGTGTATTACCGGATCACACCCAAGAGCGACACGTTTGCGCAGTTGGGTTTGGGACGCGACGACTTGCAGCAGGAGGTCGGAACCCGCGGCGATGCCGACTTCTATGATGTGTCGATCGGTTTGCGTGGTAAACAGAGCGCGAAGACATACGTTTCCGGGCGGATCGGTTATCGTTGGCGCCAGCCGGTGGACGAGGAGCTTGGCGATGTCAACCATTACATTGCAGCCTTGGATGCCGAAACCACCCCCTTGGGACTGACCACGTTTACAGGCGGGTTATCGGCGGATATCCGCCCGTCGAGTACGGATGACGGGACTGTGACAGTTGACCAGCGGGCAACGGTAGGTGTGTCGCGTCGCCTCGTCTCCGAGCGGGTAAGGGGGCAGGCGTCGCTGTTCTATGGATTGGTGGATTACTATGGCGAGGAAGGTCGTCCGGTTGACATCGGTGATGAACGCCCCGCCGTGTACGACGGGCGCGAGGATTATTATTGGGGTTACAGTCTAGGAATCGACTGGTGGCTGAAACATAACTTCTCGTTCGGGGTGTCGTATTCGTATTTCGAGAACGTTGGCAGCCGCGGAGGCTCTGAAGCGGAACAGGACCTGGCATCCTACACGTCAGGACGCTGGGCATTGCGCGCCAGCTGGAACTACTAAAAGTGAACAGGGGTGACGATATCACAGGAATTATGGGGAAATCTCGCCCCGGCGTGAATGGCGCTGTCTTGTTGGGAGTGCTCCTGATATTCGGCCAGATGTTCCTGGCGGCGGGTTGCCTCGGAACGCGGGATCCTTCTTTCGCCGAGATCCCTGCGGACATCGAGATTCCGGCCCCCATCGAATTGCCAGACCCCGCCGAGAAAGCCGCTGTGGATGATGCCATTCCCGAAGGCTATGTGCTCAGTGCGGGCGACCAGGTTTCGCTTGACGTTTTTCGCGAGCCGGATCTTTCGGGAACGTTCCTCCTGGAATCCTCGGGTGCCATCCGGCATCCTCTTTTCGGATCGGTTGAGATCGCGGGACTCTCCCTTGCGGATGCGGAAGCCAAGATCACGCAACTGCTGGCTGACCGCTATCTTGTGAATCCGCGCGTGATGATCCGGGTCGACTCTTCACAATCCTCTCGGATTGTCATGCTGGGAGAGGTCAAGAATCCCGGTGTTCTGCCCATGTCCTTTGACAAGCCGAAGACACTGTTGCAGGCGGTGGCCGAGGCGGGGGGGTTTACCGACCTTGCCAGCGTCAACCGCGTGCAGATTGTCCGTAGTAGCGGCAATGGGAGACAGAAAGAGATACTCGTGCGTGTCTCACGGATCATCGACGGCCGCGATCCGGATGTACTGCTCGAACCAAACGACATCATCACGGTTCCGCAAACCTTTTTCTAGCGCCCTGAAGAAAGTATCCTACTATGAAAACACCCTATATCTCTCAGGCAAACAGCGGGGATACGGGATCGGGCATTCCCGATTGGCGTGAATTGGTCGCGATTGTGATCGAGCGCTTCTGGTTCGGGTTGGCTGCCGCTATTGTCGTCTTCCTTTTTGTATTCTTCCGTCTGTCGGAGGCCGTCCCCTATTACCGCAGCACGGCGCTCCTGATGGTTGAGCCCATCCAACCCAGACTGCTCAACTACCAGGAAGTGATCGTGTCCAACGTGCGTAATCTCGAATACTTCAACACCATCATCAAGACCCTCCACAGCCGTGAGATGATTGAGCATGCATTGACCAAAAGTGGACTTGATAAGCGGCGGGATTTCTTTCCGGAGATACAAACGCTTTCCGGCAAGGCGGTCGCCGCGCTTGCACTGCTTTCCATCAACGGGATTGAATCGACCCGTCTGATCGAGATCATTGCCGAGCATCCCGATCCGCAGATCGCCAGCGACTTGGCCAATGCCATGGCCCGCTCGTATATCCAGCAGGAGCTGGATAACCGGATGAAAGCCTCCATGCAGGCGGTTGACTGGCTGCGTGATCGCTCGGTTGAATACCGCGAGAAGCTTGAACAGGGCATTCTTGAATTGCAAAAGTACCGCGAGGACGCGCAATCTGTATCTTTGGAGGAGGACCAGAACATCGTCATTGCCAAGCTCAAATCGCTCAATGCTGCCCTTACAACGGCGCAGACCGAAAGGATCGACGCGCAGAGCCGATGGGAGGCGATCCGGTTGAGAATAAAGGATCTGATCCCGGTCGACTCCCCGGCCAAGCTTGATAAATTGGAGATGATTGTGCCAGAACTTCAAAGTGAGGTCCTTGCCGACGTGCTTCCCCGGCTTCGTGCCCAGCAGCAGAAGGTGGCGATGTTGCGTGAACGCTATAAGCCGGAACATCCCGATTTGATGGAGGCGTTGCAGCAGGAGCAGTTGTTGCTGCTGGAATTCCGACGGGTGTTCAATGCGGCCGTATATGCGATCCGGAATGAATATGATATGTTGCTGGCGCGCGAGCAAAACCTTAAGAAAGCCCTGCAGGATCAGGAACAGGAGTCCTTCCAACTGGCCAGGCAGCTGGTGGAGTATGACGATCTGAAGCGTAACATCGATGGGGACAAGGAGATCTATGAGTCGGTCATTGCCCGGGTGAAAGAGGCCAGCCTGTCGGGGAGTCTGCCTTCCGAGGTGATCCGTCTTGCCGAGGAGGCGCGCCCAGCCGGTTCCCCGTTCCGGCCCAACCGCCCACGGACCCTGTTGAATGGGGGCTTGCTCGCCGGTGCGGCGGGGCTTGGCGTTATCTTTCTGCTTTATTATACCGATCACCGGTTCCGGCGGTATGAGGAAATCGAACGTTCGCTGGGGATGCCAGTACTTGCATCCTTGCCGGTCATCCGGGGACGAACCGTCCGGGACCGGGGGATGGTTTCGCACGAGCAGCCAGCCGGAGAAGTGGCGGAGGCATTCCGTACCCTGCGCGCCATCATGGAGATCAACCCTGCCGTCGAGAACGCGAAGGTTTTGCTGGTGACGAGTGCACACCCGGGGGAGGGCAAGTCGCTGGTCTCGTTGAACCTGGCTATCAGTTATGCGCATGACAACCGCCGCACATTGCTGATCGGGGCAGATCTGCGGCGCCCCGCGCTGGGCAAGGTCCTTCCCGGGGACCATCGGCATCAAGGGCTCTCCGATGTGTTATCGGGGGTGGCGGACTGGAAAGCGTCGCTGCAGCCAGCTTTTATACCGAACCTGGATGTGCTTTCAAGCGGCTCGCAAAGGGAGCGGCCAACCGAGCTTCTGGGCTGCAGCCGGTTCAGCGAGATTCTGGTCGAGATGCGGGGCCAGTATGATCGCATCGTGATTGATGCCCCGCCGGTCCTGGGGATCAGCGATACGCTGGTTCTGCTCAAACAGACCGATGGGGTGCTCTTTGTTGTCCGTTACGGAGTTACCCATAGCATGGGCGCAATGCAGGCCATGAAGCGGGTCAAGGCGAGTGGAACCGTTTGTGTAGGCGTGGTGATGAATGGCGTCGATTTACGATCCATGGCGAACTCCTACTACTACCGGCAATACGGCGGGTATGCCTATCAGCAATACATCAAGGGTGCCTCTGCCGATGCGCCCAGCCAATCGCCCGCCGATGTCACGCCAGATCGCCGTTCCTGGTTCTCTTCACGCCGGACTAGAGACAGCCATGTCGACGTCACGTAACGATGCCGGGTTACGCCATCTTCTCGGCGGACTGATCCTCCTGGCAGGACTGCCGGTCATGTATGCGCTTAATGCCTCGCATGAGTGGAGAGCTGGCGGATTGATCCCGGTTGACCACTGGCGTCTGCTGCCGGCGTCTGCCTACCCGGAAGGGACCACTCAGGTGCTCGGGAGCGCGATTATGCTGGCGGTTGTCTTGTGGATAGGGACCGCGCTGCCGTCGAGGCCTCGGAAGGTGTTGATCGCCTTGATGCTGGCGGTAGCGGGCGCTCTCGCCATGCTGACGATGAATCACCGGCTGGTTCCACGCTCGCCGTATGATTGGACCTGGCTTTTTGTCAGTCGAAATCAATTTGCGGCCTTCTCCTGTCTCATGTTTCCGATGGCTTTGACCAGCGGGGCAAGATCCCAATACAAAGCGTTCCTAGACGGACGTCTCTCGAATCCATCCGTCCTCTGGTATCTGGTGGCCTGTCTGCTGGCGGTATCCGTCATCCAGACCGGCTCACGAGCCGCTATTGCCATCCTGATCCTGCAAATCGCTGGATTCATCGGTATTCAATGGCGCGTCCGGCGCGAGAATCCATTTGTCATCCCGCCGCTCTCGATGCTGCGCAAGGTCCTCTTGGGGGGTGCCCTGGCGCTGGCGATCGGATTGGGAACCGTCTCCCTGATCCGGAATCATCAGTTATTGGGCGCGGCGGGTGGTGATCTTGAATTCAGAAGTGTCGTGCGCAGCGACACCTCGTCGATGTGGCGTTCACGCAAATGGTGGGGTACCGGTCCGGGTACCTTCGCAACGGTTTTCCCTTACTACCAGACGCTACCTGTCGAACGGTTTTACTTCAGGCATGCCCATTGCGAACCGTTGCAGTTCCTGGCTGAATTCGGCATCCTTGGCGGGGTGCTGGCCATCCTCGGGGTTGGGTTGATTCTGAAAGGTGCCAGTCGAAGACCTAGATATAGCCAGAAGGTCCCCGCGTTCAAAGATCTGGAAGGCTACGGACTGATGCTGTCTATCGGGGGCGTCGCGTTGCACAGCCTGGTGGACTTTCCCTTCCGGCATCCGCTGATCCTGCTGGTGTCAGGCATATGGCTTGGGATGCTGGCGCATGCGTTTACCCGCAACCAGGCAGTGGCGGAATCCACTTTCCGTCAGTAACGCTTTTGTGTAGACTTGCGCGAACCGTGGCTTCTTGGAAAAACCCGATGCATAATCGGCGGGCACGGAGTGTGCCTGGGAAAAATATATTGACCGCGAATTGCGCGAATTGCGCGAATTCTTGTATACAAGCAAGGTCAGATGATTTAACTCGATAAATTTGCTAAATTCGCGGTTGAATCTTAGGATTGTGAGGAGTTGATTGGATACTCGGGATGAGAATTGGGATCTGGTGATCCGGCCGCGGAGCGGCTGGTTTGATCTGCATTTGCTGGATCTCTGGCGTTACCGTGATCTTGTGCTTCTGTTTGTGCGGCGCGACTTTGTCTCCCAGTTCAAGCAGACGATCCTGGGTTCCGCCTGGTTTGTCATCCAGCCTTTGTTGACGACGATTGTCTTCACGGTCGTCTTCGGGAATCTGGCCAATCTCAGTACCGACCACCTGCCCAAGATGCTATTCTACCTGACTGGCAACATTATCTGGATGTATTTTTCAGGAGTCCTGACTTCGGCATCCCATACTTTCGTGGGCAATGCCCATATTTTTGGCAAGGTCTACTTCCCGCGCCTAGTGGTTCCGCTTTCGCTGACCATTTCCAATCTGATCAAGTTCATGCTCCAGTTCCTGTTCTTCATCGCGCTCTGGGTCTACTATGCCGTGATCGGGGCGGACATCCGCATGACACCGGCTGCGCTGCTTTTCCCGGTGCTGGTTCTCATCATGGCCGGACAGGCATTAGGGTTTGGGATTCTCTTCAGCGCGATGACCACAAAGTACCGTGATCTACGATTTTTACTGGAGTTTGGGGTACGGCTGGCGATGTATGCAACGCCGGTGATATTCCCGCTTTCCAGCATTACGGGCGGACGGTTACGGTTGGTCTTATTGATGAATCCGATGACGCCGATTATTGAGATCTTCCGGCTTGGATTCCTCGGACAGGGGACCCTCCATTGGGGCTGGCTGGCCTATAGCGCAGGGTTCGCGGTGGTATCGTTGCTGGTGGGTGTGGTGGCGTTTAACCGCGTGGAACGCACCTTCATGGATACCGTTTAGAGGGATGAAGAGATTGAACCGCGAATTGGGCGAATTAGGCGAATTTTTTAATTAAGTCTTAATTCGTACAATTCGCGGTTAAACAGTTTGCGGAGGATGAGCATGGCAGAGTTGCTACTTAAAGAAGAGTGTTATGCGATTGTAGGTGCATGTATGGAGGTGCATCGGGAGCTTGGACCGGGATTTCTTGAGGCCATCTATCAGGAGGCTTTAGCGGTTGAACTTGAAATACGCGGAATTCCCTTTGATCGAGAATCTGCACTGAGTGTCCACTACAAAAACCGACTCTTAGATAAGCAATACTATTGTGATTTCCTCTGCTATGGAAAAATCATCGTTGAATGCAAGAGCGGCAAGAGCCTCCTGCCAGACCACGAAGCGCAGTTGTTCAATTATTTGAAAGCAACGAAACTTGCTCTAGGCCTGTTGGTAAACTTCGGGGAACCAAGCCTAAATCATAAACGAATCGTCTGTTCCCAATATTTCAGAACTGCTGGGGAGGGTTAACCGCGAATTTAGCGAATTATACGAATTTTATTTGGTTTGTAATTCGCTAAATTCGCTAAATTCGCGGTTAAAATGGTTGTTGTATGTCAGAAGTTGTCATCCAAGTTGAGAATTTGTCCAAGCAATACCGTCTCGGCGAAGTGTCGACCGGTTCGCTGCACCACGATATCAATCGCTGGTGGCATCGTGTTCGCGGGTTACCCGACCCGTATCTTTCTGTCACTGGGGAGAACATCCGCACCGGCAAGGCAGAAGGACGGCAGAGGGGAACCACAGAAGGCACAGGAAACACAGAAGCTAGAAAAACCAAGAACACGTCTAATGACGATTACGTGTGGGCGTTGCGCGATATCAATTTCGAGGTCAAGCGTGGCGAAGTGCTTGGGATTATCGGTCGGAACGGCGCGGGCAAAAGTACGTTGCTAAAGATTCTGAGCCGGATCACAGCACCGACCACGGGCGAAGTCCGGGTCAAGGGGCGGATTGCCAGCCTGCTTGAGGTAGGCACTGGGTTCCATCAGGATCTGACCGGTCGCGAAAACATCTATCTCAATGGGGCGGTATTGGGGATGACACGAGCTGAGATTGCCGCCAAGCTTGACGAAATCGTAGAGTTCTCCGGCTGTGCTCGCTACCTGGATACACCAGTCAAGCGCTATTCCAGCGGGATGGTCGTGCGACTGGGGTTTGCGGTAGCCGCGCATCTGGAGCCCGAGATCCTGATTGTGGATGAAGTCTTGGCGGTTGGGGATCTCGAGTTCCAGAAGAAGTGCATTGGTAAGATGGAAAGTATCGCTGGCGAGGGACGTACCATTCTTCTTGTCAGTCATAATATGCTTAGCATTAAAGAATTGTGTAAGAATGCGTTGTGCATTGATCAGGGGAATATCGTCAACAAGGGCCTGGTTGAAGACGTCGTGAATGACTATCTGGCGGCCGCGGTGGTTCACTCGTCGTCATTTTGTCCATCGGATCATCAGGTGCATACACTATTGCAAGTCGAGTCCGTTTCTTTTGGCTCAGATGAAACGGTTTCAAGTCCAGTGATTTCGTTTGGTTCTCCTTTGAATATCAGACTGAAAGTTACGAACGGGCATGCGCAGGCGCGCAGGTTTAAAATGGCCATTGAATTATCGTCAGGGGGGGCCTGTTTCAGCACGTTGATGTCTCCAGCCTATTCAATAGAGTCAAATGCGTCTCAGATATTCTGTTGTACTGTGCCAGCGGGTATCATTTCCCCTGGGCTTGTAACATTGAACGTTGGTTTGGTTTGTTTGCAAACACAGAGGATGGCGGATCTATTACGTAATATTGCATCTGTTGTGATTTCTCCTATTGATCAAAAAGGACTTCTTGATGAG
This sequence comes from uncultured Victivallales bacterium, assembly GCA_964652765.1. Classification (GTDB taxonomy): domain Bacteria; phylum Verrucomicrobiota; class Kiritimatiellia; order UBA8416; family UBA8416; genus UBA8416. The sequence continues at coordinate 13,502 of CAZZBA010000017.1, forward strand.
CATCTAGAGCGTGGTCGGGGATTTGTATATTTGCCAACAGAGTGGAAATGACATATCCGGTTCAGAATGAGGTTGGCGTTTTGAACAATTTGAGGTGGCTAAAATATTACCTTCAGGAAGTCCGGCGTCTTCTGATCGCGCATATCAAGATTCCTTTGTATCGACAATGGTTTCGTTGGGTTGAAAGTCGGGATTATCCAATTATAGGCGGTCGTGTTTGTGCGCAGTATCGGTCGTTGTTTGGTGATAAGGTTAAGCATCCCCAATCGATTTGTAATGCCGGGCTGTTAAAGGTTGGAGGTCTATGGATTACCGTTTTTAAAAACCAGACATTTACGGTTGACCCCGCCGCACGCAAAAAATATAGCGATAACGATCCTGCCCTTAAACAATTGTATCGAGCTTCGTTCAGCGAAGATTGGATCGTTCAAGATGTTAGCCCTCTTTACGCCGAGCAAGATGGAGAGAAGATAGGCGAATCGCAGGGCTTTGAAGATGCGCGATTGTTCTTCTACCGGGACGAAATATGGTGTTGCGCGACACTGGGTGGACATCAGATATCTGCTTGGCCTTGTTTCGGTCGCCTTCAAGGGCCTGCGGTAGAATTGCTGTTACCCGATTTGGGTGTCGACCCTCCTCAAAAAAACTGGATGCCGTTCGAAGTTAATGGGCAGTTGTATTTGGAGTATTCCATCAGTCCACGGCGAATTCTACAGTACGCACCCGAATCGGGAGTGATCGCGTTTGAAACAGGAAGTGAACAGGACTGGTTTGATGGAATCATTCATGGTGGAGCCCCGGCCGTTCGATTATCGGAAGCGTATTTCCTTGGGGTTGCCAATGTGCAACGACTCTTTTGGTATCAAGAACGTTATTATGCCGCCGTCTTTTATCTGTTCGAGGCCCAGCCTCCTTTCCGGGTAAAATATGCAACGCCGCTGACAAGGGTAGTTTCCACGAAAGATCGCGTCCAATATGTGACCGGCATGGTGCTGGATGAATCGAAAGAACATTTGTTTCTTTCTTTTGGTGTGAACGATTACGACAATTGGGTTGTTTCGGTTAATGTTGCACGGATAGTTGGTATGCTGACGGAGGTAAGAGGTGATTGAGTGGGTAAGAAAAAAGCTGGTAGCGGTCCGACTAAATTATGATGACTTAAGCCGTAGATTGCGTGATCGCTATTCTGCATTGTATCCACATGGCGTCTTGTGGCGAATTTATCTTCGATATCCATCCTACCGAGGCATTAAGGTTTTCATCGAGACAGGTACATTCATGGGAAAGACAGCCATACAAGAGAGTCGGTACTTTCGAGATGTGCACACGATCGAGTTGAATGAACAGCTTTTTGAAGGGAATAAATCCACTTTCAAATCCTACAAGAATATTTATGCCTATAAAGGCGACACCGTAGATGTATTGCCGGATATTCTGCGTCGTATTGACGAACCCTGTGTTTTTTTTCTTGATGCACATTGGAGCGGCGACCAATCTGTCGACTGGGGCTCTTCTGAATGGAAAGGGTATGGAGTCAACACATCGTTTCGCGGTTCGCAATGGCCTCCAGTCGCGGATCAACAGTGCCCGCTCATTGAAGAAGCCCGATTGATTCAGCAATATTCATATCCCTGCGTTATTATTGTCGATGACTGGGAGGTGGCCGGAACGAAAAATGTAAAATTCGAGGGCGAGGATTGGAGCAGCATCAGCCTCGACCGGTTGCTTGAAATCTTTACGGTCGAAAGACTTCTCGCGCATAGGATCGTTAGCTACAAAGGCAAGCAGAGACTCGTTATTCTATTGCGTAGCGGTGGCAAGTTAAAGGCATGAAGATGGTATCACAGATCAGAAAGGTCGACGGTGCTGGAATATTTTAGAACACCGATACCACGTCCATCCTGGTTCGGTGTGTCAATAAACTCGTAATGCTGATATCGATTCTTTAAAATATTCCAAACGCGATGAACATCTCCGGCGATCGATTTTGACAAGGGGACGGGGCTTCGATGGCGTGTTGTCATGTCTTCAACGATGTCATGAAAGATAATAAAACCATTTTCGCGAACATATTTGCTGTACAGCAGGAAGTCCCGCAGGCAACCGTCAAAGCTGTGATCTCCGTCAATGAAGAGAAAATCAAGTTCCTTTTCTTGCAAAACACCCGCCATGGTTTTCTGTGTGAACCGACTGGTTGACACACCTTCGATAAAGATGACGTTTTGATCCTTGCGCTGATAATGCCGATATTTTGTGCTTTGTCTAAAAATCATATCGACAGCAATCATCTTTTTTAGAGTTGGCAGATAGTGAGATAACATGAATAAACTACCACATCTACAAGTCCCGATTTCGGCACCGACTAGGGGAGCGTGGCGTGATAACAAATCGAGAAGACCTTTAAATTCAGACTCATTCTGTACAATGCCGAAATGATCCTCGGCGAAATGGAAAAGGGATGTAAAATCGTTCTTAATTGCATGATCCAATGAGACGTTCGCAGATGCCGCGAAATCTGCATTGAGGCGGTGCTCTTGTCGGCGTGCGAGAAACAAATCAAGTCTATCACCAATTGCTTTTGGTAGTCTGATTCTGATTGAGTTCGCGATTTTCGGTACGTTCATGTGATGTTACTCCAATGGTCTAGCGTTAATGCTACTTCCTAGCCTATTCTGGCACAAATGACTCTATAAACGAGTTCGAAATAGAAGTGTTCTGTTTTCATGAATGCAATAATGAGTGGGAAGACGGGCTTATAATGAGTGAGAATTATCAAAGAAACAAATGCAATCTTGTATTGGGCTCAGAAGGTTTTGTGGGAAAATCATTCTGTACGTTTCTCGAATCGATGGGTGAGACGGTCAAACGGTTCGATGTTTCCCGCGACAAGCTGGAAGATGCCAGGCAAGCAGCTTTACCTCTGGAAAACGTTGATAGGGTGTATTTTCTCGCATGGGAAGTCGGCGGGGCCAAATATCTTTACCGTGATGATGTTCAGTTTGGTCAGCTGGATTGGAATCTTCAACTGATGCTCAACGTTATGCCACAACTGAGGACGGCGGATGTTCCGTTCTTGTTCGTGTCATCGCAGTTGGCTGAAGAATGTGACACCGTCTACGGTGTTACGAAGCGTCTGGGAGAAGTTTGGACCAGTTTGCTGGCTGGCGGGGTTCGGGTTCGATTATGGAATGTGTATGGAGCGTATGAAGATTCTACCGAACGAAGTCATGTGATAGCAGATTTTGTGCATCAGGCACTGCAAACCGGCCTGATTAACATGCTGACAACCGGTGAAGAAATGCGACAGTTTATTTACATTGATGATGTATGTCGGGGATTTCATCGCGCACTCGGGATTGGGGAAAAGAGAGTATGTGATGTATCCAGCTTCGAGTGGGTAAGTATTCGGCATGTGGCGGATCTGATTGCGTCGTTTACCGGAGCCAAAGTGATTCCCGGCAAGAAAAGGGGGAGCACTCCCATAACCCCGATGCAAGGACGGGTTTCCGGCTGGTTGCCTGAGGTTTCATTGGAAGAAGGATTACGCCGGACGGTTGCATGTTATAGCTCAAAGCTAACGGCATCGAAATAATTTGACGTAGATTGATGGTTGGCGATGAACGTTTTGCTTTATGCACCTATTTTGACCGGACATCCGCAGGTATATTGCAGGGTTATTGGTGATATACTTTTGGAGGAGGGGCACCATGTGTTGATTGCTGCGGCGTCCGACGCCTCCACCGCATGGATCGACTGGAATGATTTTAGTCCTTTTGCTGATGCTGATCATATTCATTTTGTAGATACAAGAATATATTCTTCAGCGCAAGAGGCGCACTTGACTGCGGAAGAATTGGTTGGTCTGCAGAAAGAGCATAAGGTCGACAGTACATTATTTATTGAGGGAGACTGGTTTCGAGAGCAATTTTTGCGAATTGCTGGAGGTGAGGCACCTCGTCTGGCTGGGAGGAATGTGGCAATATGTTCTCTTGTGAATCGGTGGTATCCTAAAGAGCACGAACGTGGAGGCACCCCTCTTCCTGTTTTCGGGCCAACGATCCGGTTAACGTTAGGTCGGTGTAAGAGAGCAGTTCTTAATTACAAAGAATCCGATCGGTATTTTTATCATACCGTGATGCGCGACAAAAATGTCGTCGATGCATTGGTTGTGAAAGACGAGAGAATTACCGAGAAATATGGTCCGCCGATTTATTGGATGCCGGAAATTTACCGGGTTTTTGCTGATGCATCCGATAACGAGAAGAAAGCCGATTGGCAAAAATTCGCGCAGCCGATTGAGGCGTATATTCATAAAGCTGGCGCGGATAATATATTACTCTATTTTGGAACAGGAACAAACTACAAGGGATATGATCTATTTCTGAAGTTAGCCGATTTGGACCCATCGAGTTTCGCTTTGCATGCCGGAGCCCCCGAACGACATGAGCCTCGCGGAATGGGTTTTGTCACTTCTGAGATAAGAGATCGGTTGCGCAACCAGCAGCGTATATTTGAAACGAATGCATATGTAGAGAGTACCGCGCTGGTTGATTTGTTATTCCATTCCATTTCGCGATTCGTTTCGACCCATCGGCTGACGCTTTCCAGTGGCACGATGCTACAGGCATTAGAGGCGGGGAAACCGGTATTGGTTCCTGGCGCTGGACTTGTGGGATGGCGCACAGAGAAATTTGGGTTGGGGGAAACCTATCGGTATTTGGACGAACAAGATTTAGCTCGTGCTTGGAGAGCGTTTCGGAATAATCCGGTCGAGAAATATCATGAGAATATTAAGAGGTACATGAAACGGTTTTCAAGGGAGTCAGTTAGGGCGTTTTTCTTAAGCCAATTATGCGGTTAACGTAGGTACGAAGAGTACAATTCCCTGTTCCATGAAGACCAATTGAAGCTGTCAACTATGTCCAAAGCTCATATCAACATAGTCAATCTTTTTGTCGGGAAGCAGGTAAATGCATGGAAGCATTTTATCCCTGATAAGAACTGTATTGAGCAATGACCGACACATCAGATATTGGCTTTGTGATCCTGTCGCATGATGCGCCTGATCGGTTGTTACGCCTGACCACTGTATTAGGGGACATTTATCCGACATCGCCGATAGTCATTCATCACGATCTTTCTAAATGCCCCATTCCATTTTGCAAGCACGGTTTGCAGGTGTCTTTTGTACCAAGCCCTCTGGTGACTGCATGGGGAACGATGTCCCTTGTGGATGCAGTGATCCTTGCCATGAGGCATCTCTTCTTACGCGCCAGTCCAGAGTGGATCATATTCATCACGGGGTCGGACTATCCTGCAAAACCTGCTCATGTCGTGGTTGATGAGTTACGTCGTTCGCGCTATGACGCTTATGTGAGTCATCACTACGTAGCCCCTTTTGGTTCTCTGTGGGGCGGCTCGCCTAATCAACGCGAATTCTACCAGCGCTACTACGGTCGTTACCTGCATATCCCGTTTGTTTCACGCAAGGGAATTCCATACATGCGGAAGACCAGCCTTCGGATTCCTTTTGGTGGCCACCCATTTAGAAGGGGATTCAATTGCTATGCCGGAGATTTCTGGGTGACATTATCGAGGAAGGCAGCAGAGCACCTGCTGGATTTCAGGCGGGCAGATGTGTCTTTGGCTCCCTATCTTGGAAATCGAGTAGTGCTTGCTGAGGAATGCTATTTCAACACAGTTTTTGGTAATGCGTCTGATTTTAATGTGTACAACGGATGCAAGCGTTACATTGATTGGTCTGCGGGGGGAAAGCATCCCAAGATCTTAACCATCGACGACCTGTCTTCGATCACTTCATCAGATGCCCATTTTGCCCGTAAGATGCCAGCGGATACAACAGACCCGTTGTTCCCTGCCTTGGATGCGTATGTGTATGGACAATCTTAGGTCATTATCGAATCGTGTGGCCGTCCTGCATATGCGCTGGCGCACATTTCTCGGAGCCATCATTTTGGATTGGCCCCGCTTCTTGTCTTGTCTTGCACGTTCTGGCGGATGGATCTTAATGCGCAATCGCAACGACTCCTTGCTTGTGAGCCCGTCGTGTGATGGTGTGGCATGCGACTGGGAGTATACGCGGACGCTTCATTTATGTGATGTGTTTCCGCGCACGGGTACCTGGCTGCTACAGCGTGCACTGCGGCAATACCCTATCCGGTTGCAGAATTCGCCAAATCATGTGAGCGAGGATACGGTCTGCTGGAATGGCGCAGAGCAGGGGGCCGGAGACTTGCCGCCGCAAGTTTCTTTCCTGATCGGGCATCGCGGGTTGGAACGCTTGCCATTGCTGCTTTGGGTGTTGCAGTCGATTGCCGCTCAAGAACAGATCCGGTTTGAGTGCATCGTTGTTGAACAGAGTTCCGAGGCGAAAGTCCGCGATGCTCTCCCCTCGTGGGTCCGGTATCAGCATCAGCCGGTAGATGCTGAAATGCCGTATAATCGCTCGGCTACGTTTAATCTGGCTGCCACGATGGCTCGTGCACCATTGTTGGTTTTCCATGATAACGACATGTTAATCCCGGCATGCTATGGCAAAGAGACGTTTAAACGTTTTAAGAAAGGGTATGCGGTTATTAACCTGAAACGGTTCATCTTTTACCTGGATCAGGCTTCGACCGATGAATTCCCCAATTGTTTCATAAATAGGGAAGGTGTTGTCGAGAGTGTGGTGGAGAATCTGGAGGGCGGAGGCAGTGTGGCGATCGGAGCGCAGGCGTTTTATGAGATTGGTGGTTTTGATGAAGACTTTGTCGGCTGGGGCGGCGAGGATAATGAATTCTGGGATCGTTGCTTAACCCAGAAGGTGTGGAAATATGGACATCTGCCCCTCGTTCATCTTTGGCATTCACCGCAACCTGGCAAGCAATCTAAAGCGGGACATGGCGAGTCCGCAGTTGAATTCACGCGACAGCGCCGGTCAATCCCCACAGATCAGCGCATTGGTGCATTGGTAAGGCGCAAACAAGCTCAAAACCCCTCGTTGCTTTACAAGTCGTCACTCTGGTCATAGCCTCTTTTGGGCGCACAATAGACATACCATGATGAAGATACATCCAGGTCTTGTAACCACAATCATACCGGTGCATAACCGCACAGAATTGCTCAAGCAGGCCGTAGCTAGTGTGCTCGCACAAACCTATCGCCCCATCGAGATCATTATAGTTGATGATGGGTCCACGGATGAAACAAGCGATGTCGCCGATCGGTTGGAGCAAGAGAACGACGGATTGATTAGGGTATTACATGTTGAGAATAGTGGGCCGGGCTTTGCTCGGGAAGTTGGTCGCCAAATAGCTAAGGGCGAGTTTATCCAGTATCTGGATAGCGATGACTTATTATTGCCTCGCAAATTCGAGATTCAGGTTTCCGCCTTGCGTGAGCAACCGGACTGCGGGATAGCCTACGGCATCACCCGACTGATTGACGCCGAGGGGCGAATTTTACAGGAGCCTTACAAAGGGACGGGGCGCAAACTTGAATTCCTTTTTCCTGCCCTACTCGTCGAGCGCTGGTGGAACACGCATACTCCACTTTGGCGACGGACTGTATGCGATCGGGTTGGCCCTTGGCCATTAGGTAGAATTGGAGAGGACTGGATCTATGACGCCAAAGCGGCGGCACTTGGAATCCCCCTGGCTTTCGTGGAGGAACCGGTGGCTGCCACCCGCCAACATGACGAAAGTCGGCTGACAAGAGGGAAGCTTACGCCCGAGAAAAGCCGGGACCTCGCCCATTTGATTGTCGCTCTCCATCAAGCCGCACGCCAAGCCAAGGTAGCGCCGGAGTGCCCGGAAATGCTGCACTTTTCCCGCTGGGCCTTCTTAGAGGCTCGGCGAGCCGGTTCCTTCGGTCACAGCCGGGAGGCCAATGCCTGTCTTGAGATCGCGAAGGAAACGGCTCAGGCATTTGACCCCAAGATGCTGCTGATTGATGGCTTTTCAAAACTGTTTGGGTGGCCGATGTTAGGCAAGCTTTGTCGGCTGTGGGAAAAGTCACACAACAGGATTACCGCAAAATGAACAAAGTATCAAGGTCTTGCCCCTTATGCGGAAGTGATAACGCATCTATCATTGCCTTTACGTCGGCAGAGTTAATCGTGAATTCAAGCCCGTATTATGATGAAAACACATTCCGACGGCTTGGCATAGGCAAGCACGAGCAATTCGGTATTTCTAGTCCTGAAAACTAGTTCTTTCGGACATTGCCCCGCGTCAAAACTAAAAACCATGCCAGACATATCTATAGTCATGAGCGCATACAACGGGGCGGAATATCTTTCTGCATCTATTGGCAGCGTTCTAGCGCAAACGGAACGTGATTTCGAGTTCATTATTGTCAATGATGGCTCAACGGATGCTGCTGTGGATGAGGTTCTGACTGACTATGCCCTTCGTGATTCACGCATTCGGGTGATATCCAAATCTAACGAGGGGCTGACTCGCGCGCTTATTGATGGCTGTGCTGCCGCAAAAGGGAAGTATATTGCGAGGATTGATGTCGGCGATGTCATGCTGCTGAATCGGCTGGACCGGCAAAGGGCGGTTCTCGATGCTCATCCCGAGGCAGTTCTGGTGACCTGCTGGACAGAATTCTGCGGACCGGAATGGGAGCCGCTATTTACGGTGCGAAACACGGTGCCTGAAAATGCCGATAGTCAGGACTGGGTGTCGCCGTTTCCTGATGACGGTGAGGATCGAAACAGGCTCCTAGGTCCAACACATCATGGATCTGTAATGTTTCGGCGGGAACCTTACGATTCGGCCGGCGGTTACCGGACCGCATTTTACTATGGCCAAGATTGGGATTTATGGTACCGGCTTGCTGATAAAGGTGAGTTTGCAGGTGTCCAAGAAGTTCTTTACCGCTGTCGTATTATCCCGGATGGCATTTCCATGCGAAATGCGGAGCGCCAACAGCAGATTCATGCTTGTTCACGGGGTGCGTTTTTAGCTAGGCGTAAAGGTGAGGACGAAACGCTTTTCCTTGAAAAGGCGGCGGCGATACGGCCTTCCAAAGCCGCAAGACGGAAAATGCAATCAGCCAGCTCGTCTGCGGCCGGATATTACTTTATCGGTGAAGTATTGCGGGGGAACAAAGACAATCGTTGCCGAAAATACTATCATGAATCCATAGCATGTAATTTCTTTTACTTAACAGCATGGATACGGTTAGCTCAAACTTATCTTAGAACAAGTCCGACACTCTCGACGAATGGGAACCTAATGAGAATAGCTGACAGTATCCTGCGTTTTGTGTCAGGAGTGACACGACGAAGCTTTTCAATACGGGGTATGGGAAGAGCCTATCGAACAATTAATCGATGCATGCTTGGGTTCGGGGCAGAGCCAGTTGTGATTGCCCATATGAAAGACGGAACACAACTGCTTGTAGATTTACGAACGCATACAGAGGTGGATGCTTACTATCGTGGCGAATACGATGCGTTATTGCAAAATACTGTCAAGCGATTATTCCGTCCAGATATGATCTTTTTGGACGTGGGTGCAAATATCGGATTTTATACCATTTGCATAGGTAACCATATCCGATCGGCAAACGGGATGGGAAGGGTTATCTCCTATGAGCCGTTCCCCGGTAATTACGCTCGCTTACAGGAGAACATAAAACGAAATCATCTTGAGCATGTGTGCCATACGGAAATGATTGCTCTCTCAAATCAGGCAGGCAACGGGTTGATCACGCTACGAGAAGATTTTGAGCACGGTTCATCTACAGGAAACGCATCAATAGCCATTAATGATGTGTTTGACCAAGGGTTTCAAAAGGTGCCAATCAAATTGAAGACCTTGGATGATGCCGCGGGGGGGCTGAACATCAAATCAGGGGTGGTTGATATTATCAAATTGGACATTGAAGGTCATGAAGGACTTTGTCTTCAAGGTGGGCGAAAGACTGTCCATACCCATCGTCCAACCATATTGATGGAGGTCAACAAGGCGTTTTATGAAGCTCGAAATGCGACCATCGAACAAGAGGTGCTTCCGCAACTTCCCGCGAGATATCGAATTTATAGGTGGCAAAAGTCTGGTTGGGTGCAAATCGATTCTTTTTTGGCATGCAACCCGATCGACAACGTATTCTTAGTGCCTGAAGAAAAGATGAACATGAAAGAATATGCAGTCTTTGCTTAGGGCTGAGGGGTGTTTTGCTGGGGAGACAGCACCGCGACTTGAAATTGATCTAATAATTGTGTAAATAGCCGATATGAAAAAGCGGCCAAGAATCTATGGGGCTATATTGGATGCGGCCTTGCGGGGCCGGCAGCCGTCGCCGCACATGCAGGCCTCAATCAGCTCACGGAACAGCCTGATGGGCCGCTATTTCCTGTATCGTATGCATCCGCTCAGTGTCGGTGAGCTATGCCGGCCCACGCCATCCGATGGTATGCATCAGCCTCCCGAGCAACTCGCAGAATCCGATTGGCAAGCGCTTTGTGACCATGGGGGACATCCGGAACCTTTCCAGAAAAGGTCATCGCGCTTCTCGCTGCGGTGGCGCGAATTGCGCATGCATCAGTTGCTGCGCGAGGATGTTCGGGACATGACCGCGATTCAGGATCTGGATCAGCTCGCCGTGATGGCTCGCATATTGTCCGAGAGTAGTTCCAGTCAATTGATCTACTCGTCACTGTCTAAACACGTGCGTGTTAGCGAGAACACGGCGCGGAGGTGGATTGCGACGCTCTGTTCCCTGCACTATGGTTTTGTTGTCCGCCCATGGCATCGGAATATATCCAAGGCGTTGCGTAAGGAGCCCAAATGGTTTCTTCGGGATTGGAGCAGCATTGCCGATATCGGGAAGCGTAGCCGAGCCTGCAGATGAATTGCTGGTGTGTAGGAATTTCTTTACCGCCGCCGGATTATTCCTGATACCACTGAACGGCGTCAGTGTTGCTGATCTTTAACGTTATGTATACGGTTGCTTTATTTTCCGATGTTCACATGCTTCCTGGATTACATGTGACGCTTCTGTCTATGTTGCGTTCGCTGGATGCTGATAAAGCACCTAGCGTTACTATTCACCTTTACCTTGATTCGGTTCCTGAAAGGGAGCAGCAACTGCTGCGAAAAACACATCAATTGTGCGATAAGGGAAGTAGCCTGCAGATAGTTGACTATTCACCACAATCGCCAACGAGAGGCGATCTGCTTCATGGAAATGCAACGACCTATGGCCGTCTCAATTTGCCTCTTCTGCTTCATGACGTTGCGCAGTGTGTCTATCTTGATTGTGACTTGATTGTGAATAGAACCATTACTGATATTTTCCGGCTTTTTGATGGTGAACATATTCTTCTGGTGAGTGGTGTAGGAACTCGGAAATATTCAGTGGATACAGATCTCTTTAAACGCGCTGGATATGATTTGGGGGGAGTATACTTCAATGCTGGAGTAATGGGAATTGATTTGTCCCTATGGCGTGAGCAAGATGCTGATCGCCTTGTTCATACGACAGCCGAGAAATATTGCGGGATGTTCAAGAGTGCTGATCAGGCACTTCTAAATGTTGCCTTTCATTCGTCGTTCAGGGTCATTGAAGAAGGGTTCAATGTATTACTTTTCCCGAGTTCTGCAGCCTGCCATGACCAAGGAGGGAGAATATTGCATTTTGTAGGTTCGCCAAAACCATGGGACTTCTTGGGGCGTTTTAGCTCAAATCACTTCCCTGCCTGGTATTCCGTTTATCGTGATACGGCAATTGCAGATAAATTGCCCATAAAATATTCTTCTTTAAAGCGGACAATTCGTGTGGCTCGGCAATCATGCAAGGCACTTAAATGCAATATCAGACGGAAAGGCTGAGGCGTGACTTTCAGATCCAATTGATAGCACGACAGGAAAACTAATGAACGAGAACTCTGCCAAGATATCATCGCCCGGATGGAAGCAATTCGTCGGATCCAAAGTCCAGGCAACAGCCCGATTACTGACATGGCTGGGCGAGAATACGGGAATCGAATGGTTGATCTACAATCCCATCGTGCAATACGGCTTCGAACGCGCCGCCATGCGAAACGCGCCAATTGTTTGCAGTTCGATCCACGAGCTGTTTCCAGAAGTCAAGAGTGTTCTGGATGTCGGCTGCGCATCAGGATGGTACGCAGCCAAATTCAAATCTCTTGGCTTAGATGTGATCGGTGTGGAATATTCTGCAAAACTTCGCGGCAAAGCAGCTCGACGGGGCGTGACCGTCTATCCGTTTAACGTTTCGATTCCCACCCACCCGCCGCCGGAACGCCCTTTTGACCTGGCCATGAGCCTCGAAGTGGCCGAGCATGTCCCGCCACAATTTGCCGACATGTTTACCGGATACTTTAAAGGTTTATGCAAGCGTATCGTATTCACCGCCGCACATCCCGGCCAACGCGGGACATCGCACATAAACGAGCAACCGCGGGAATATTGGATCGAAAAGTTCAAGCGGAATGGATTTGACCTTGACGAGCAATCGACCCATGACCTGGCAGAGGTTTGGACCCAGCGCGGTGCGCACTGGTATCTGCCGAAGAACTTGAGTGTATTTGTGGCGCGCTCTGGGAGGACTGGTCTTCACCCAGAATGAGGGGCACCGCTGGCGCGCCAGATACACCTAGCGCTTCAGCAATCGCGAGGTGCCCGGATCACGCCGCCGCTATTCTAGAATTGTCGATCCGCGTCGAAGAATGTGGTGATAGTGAAACCGGGGTGAGTTAAGCATTCTTGGTCTGTTGTTACTTGGCGTGCAGCATTAGGGGGCGAAAACGATCTCTTACAAGCAGTAAACCCTTGCCACGAACAGAATATCCCAAGGGGTTCAAAAAAGCTTCGATATCGGCAAAGTGTGATTCACAATGATATGTAGTTATTGCAATTTTGGGATGCCATTTGCGTAAACTATTCTGGCCAGATTTCAATATGTCAAAGTCGCAGCCTTCAGTATCACACTTCAGAAAAGAAAACCCCTCTCTCAGGTGGCTTTCTGCTAACTCATCCAGCGTTAATACAGGAATCTTGTAAGCACCTTCAACATTTGGCTCTACAACTCTACTAGCCCCCGGATTGTCCAGGTTGTCTAGAAACCAAGCTTCTCCAGACTCCGAACCTAATAGGCAACCGACTATCTTTGGCTCTGGTAATTTCCTTGAGGAAAAAAGATCACGGATCAGCGCCTGCATTATTCGGGAGGGTTCCACCATTATGACTTGTGCTCCTTTTTCTGCCGCGTCAGCTGCAAAAGCGCCTTCACATGCTCCAATATCGAGAACAACATCTCCGTTTAATACTGGTGTGAACTTACAACTGTACTGATGCGGATGGTTTCGCTGCAACAATTCACTGAGTATTTGAGAAAAAACTTTGATCGGAGCGTTTTTGGGCCAAAGGTACAACTTGTTGTCAACACATATTGTTCTCCAATTGCCTGAGAAATTGCGCTCTTCGAATATCCTTTTATGTTTTCGCCAAAAATGGCGATCCAGTCTTGAGCTTGTACGAAGCAGCCAGATTTTGTTTATTCTGCTTGCAACAGTATTCCGGCATAATAATA
>CAZZBA010000018.1:0-26005 GCA_964652765.1 uncultured Victivallales bacterium
TCGGCTCGCAGGATGTCGAGATGCTCGATTCGCGCATCACGGATGAGGACGAGGACTCGCCAACGTTCGAAGGCAAAACCGACAAAACACCGCCGCTCCGCTCGCTGGAGGCCTTCCAGAAACAGGCGGCGATTGTTTATGACCACTACCGCACACATGGCGGCAATCGGTTCAAATGGATCGAGGCCCGCCATTTCATCGGTAAGCTTTCCAAGCATCTCAAGCACGATGCCGAAACGCTGCTCGGGGTGCTCCAGAAGCATGGAGACTGGGATGTTGCCCAGGATGCCAAGCTGAACCTGCTGAAGACGTTGCTGACGGGGAAGCATGCGGGCGAAAAAGTGCTGGTGTTCACCCAGTTTGCCGATACGGCGGTCTATCTGGCGGAAGCCCTTAAGGCGGCTGGCATTGCTGGTGTCGCCAGTGCCACCGGCGATACCGAGAACCCCACGACCCTGGCGCACCGCTTCAGTCCGCTCAGCAATGGCAAAACCGTCGCTCCCGCGGATGAACTGCGCGTGCTGATCGCCACCGATGTCCTCAGCGAAGGCCAGAACCTGCAGGATGCCCATATTGTCGTCAACTATGACCTGCCCTGGGCGATTATCCGCCTGATCCAGCGTGCCGGTCGCGTGGATCGTATAGGCCAGAAGCATGACCGCATCCTGTGCTACTCGTTCCTGCCCGCTGACGGTGTCGAGCGTATCATCCGCCTGCGCTCGCGTGTCCGGGAACGGCTACGGGAGAATGCGGAAGTGGTCGGCTCCGACGAGACCTTCTTCGAGGACCAGGCCGACCTGCAATCGCTCGAGAATCTCTATCACGAGAAGTCCGGCGTGCTCGACGGCGACGAGGAGGATGGCGAAATTAAAGAAAAACGCCCCGAGATTATTTTTGACGACATCCAGCGGCAGGAGCCTTTGCCAGGCCCTCTGCTGCTCTGATGTGATTTGTTAAATTAGGCTTGCTATAATCGTTTATTATGGCATATATACTCCCGTTGTAGCCATTATAGTGATAATTAAACGATTGTAACGCCATGATTATTGAATTCACGATCTCGAATTTCCGGTCGATCCGCGACGTACAGACTTTCAGTATGTTTGCCGAGAATCCAGGAAACCACCTGCTTGATAACATTGCTTATCCGGCTGGTGAAAAAATCGGTGTGCTGAAGAGTGCGGGAATTTATGGCGCCAATGCTTCGGGAAAGTCTAACATTCTGCTGGCTTTCGAAGCCTTGCAGTTCCTCGTTCGTGCATCTGGGGATATCAAGGAAGGTGACGCCATCAAGTGTTACGAACCATACCGGCTCTCGGACAAGACGAAGACGGCTCCCGTACGGTTCGCGGTTGAATTCTGCACACCGGGTGGCGTCCGGTATATCTACAAGATCGGCTTTACGCGCCAACGGATTGTCGAGGAGCATTTAAGTTTCTATCCCTCCGCCAAAGCTGCCCTGATTTTTGACCGCACTGAGCAGGACACCTGGAAAACCATCAAGTTCGGCGGATTGTTCACGGGGGGACGGAAACAGTTACCCTTTTTCGAGAATAATGCTTACCTGTCAAAAGCCGGCGACAGCGCAGATACGCCGGAAATGATCCGGAATGTATATAATTACTTTCGCCAGTCTGTATTGCGGCTCGGGCTGAACGAGGAAGTCCGTTTTGACCATTGGGTGGATAATAAACAACTATTCAATAAAGTATCTGCCTTGCTTGGATTTGTTGACACCGGCGTCGCGGGGGTAGTTGTGCGCGAGAAAGATGTTGACCCCGAGTCTGTGACGTTTCCAGAAGGGCTGACTTTGCCTGTGCGCGAGAGCCTGTTGCGTAGGATGAAGCGGCAGTATCTTTTTACGCATGCCACAGACGGTAAGGACCCCGAATTATTTGATTTACGTATGGAGTCGGCTGGCACCCAGAAGCTGTTCCGGATCGCCCCGCTGATTGTTGAAACGCTGGAAACGGGTGGAGTTCTTATCGTGGATGAACTCGACAACAGTATGCACCCGTTCATGGCGGAAATGATTTTGCGGTTGTTCAATGATCCCGAGGTCAATATGGGCCGTGCGCAGCTCATTTTCTCAACGCACAATATTAACCTTATGGACCCCGAACATTTCCGCCGTGACCAAATCTGGCTAACTGAAAAGAACCAGGGCGCGACACGGCTGTTCTCTCTTGATGATTTCGACAAGAAGAAGGTTAAGCCGACGAGTCCCTTTAACCGCTGGTATGCCGAGGGCAGGTTCGGTGCGATTCCGAAAATCGACTATCAAGGCATTGTAAAACGGTTACGTGCAGCAGGAGGGAGTCATGCCTAAAAAGCGTGGTCGCCAGTCCATTCCTCTTAAGCCGAACCTGCACATTTATTGCGAGGGCGAAAAGACAGAACCGAATTATATTCGCAGCTATATTGAGACCCGCTTCCCCGGGACCCGCTTGTCGCCGGTCCGTAGTACTCGAAAGAATACCCCAGTTCAATTGGTTGAAGAGGCTATCAAGGCAAAAAAAGACAGAAAGAACAGCCCGCTCGATGATATGTTCTGGGTGGTGTTTGACCGTGAGGCGATTAATAAATACCCGGACGCATTGCATGCAAAGGCGAGGCAGAACGCCAAAAGAAACGGGATTCATATTGCCTTCTCGAATGTGTGTTTTGAGGTCTGGTTGCTGTTGCATTTTGAGAAGACAGCCAAAGCCTATGTAAGTTATAATGACCTTCGAAAGCAAAGTTCTTTGCGAAAGCATATACCAGGATACGAAAAAGGGGCAAAACACGCTTTCACAAAAGAACAGATCGCAACCGCCCGAGCGAATGCAAAGAAGATGAATATGCAAACGAAGGCAGGCGCCGATCCTTCATGGAGTGAGCCTTTTCAGTGGAACCCCTATACCGATGTTTATACATTGCTTGATGCAATTGATACCTTTGGAACGCAAGAGGAATAAGCAGCGGGGGCAAGTGGACGCGGCTGCAAGTCTTGTAGGCATCGGGGTCTCGCCATTCTTCACTTGCGCGGGGCGGCAGCTGGCGGGAGAATGAAACAGGGTGGTGATTAAGGGGTGGAGAAGTCTCGCCATTCACGCCATACAGGGCGCGGCAATCCCTTTTTTAAACCCAGCAACTGGCGGCGCTGCGCGAGTGGCGGCCGATGGTGGTGAACGAGATTAATTCGGGACAACCCCATAATATGCACAGAGCGGGACTCCGCCAGATATTGCGATCAATTTCACGAAACGCTTGCAGTCATATCGCATATACGCTATATTACGACCGTGAACAGGAAACAGTATATTGCAGTAAGGCGGGTCCGCGAGTTCATGGCAACTCAACCAGAACAGGCCAAGCGTATGTTGTTGGCCATCAGAAATGGTGACTACGATGAATAGGACTCTGGTAAATAAACTCAGGAATGCGCACGAAAGACAGGCCCACAGTATTCGAGAGAACGCTTGCTTTGACACAGTAAAGCATGACTTCGAAATCGAATATGCAGTGGCTCGTGAGGTCGCGAAAGCACGCTCGGATGCAGGGATGACGCAGGCGGATGTCGCGGCGGCCATGGGTACGACGCAGAGCGTGATTTCAAGGATCGAGCGTGGTGCCAACGTCTCAATCGAGACGCTAAACCGCTATGTCTTCGCCTGCGGTCGCCACCTTAGAATCCAGGTTGTATAGTTCGGCTGAAAGGGGTATTGGGGTCGAGTCCCGCCATTCTTCATTTGCGCGAAACAACAGGCGCGGGAGACCGAAATACGCCACGGGGCAGTGGGGGCGAGTCGCCGTTCTTCATTTGCACGGAGCGGCGGCTGGCGGGAGAACGAAATAGGGTGTGATTAAGGGACGGAGAAGTCTCGCCATTCTTCATTCACGCCATGCAGGGCGTGGCAATTCCTTTTTCAAAACCGGTAACTGACAGCACTGCGAGAGTGGCTGCTCGATGCGTTGCTACCGGTCAGTCCAGGTTAAAGATTGCTGCCCAGATCAGCCTTGAACTTCTTTAGCAGCTTGCTCTGCCAGTCGCTGGTAGTGGCCAGTTTGCCGAAGAAGAAGCGCAGCATCTTCGGTTCTTCGACAAAGGTCAGCCCGCCGACCAGGTCGCGATTCTGGTACAGCCAGACGATGCGGTCGATGGCGTACTTGACTTGCGATAGGGTGAACACGCGGCGCGGCATGGCCAGGCGCAGAAGCTCCATGTTCGAGTAAACCTCGTTGCCATCCTTGTCGCGCTGCTCGGAAACCGAGCCACGTTCCATGCCGCGCACGCTGCTTACCAGGTACAGCGCCGAGGCCAGCGCACCGGCCGGATACTGCGACTGCGGGATGTGCGGCAGGAAGCGCATGGCGTCGAGGTGGCAGCCGAGTCCGCCGGGTGGTGTGATGACCGGAACGCCTTGGCGGTCGAGTTCATTGACCATGTAGTCGATGAATTGCGGCCCCTGGCTGACCATGTCCTCGTCCATTGTTTCTTCGAGGCCGACGGTAATCGCCTCGATTTCGCGGATCGACATGCCGCCATAGGTCAGAAAACCCTCGTACAGAGTGACCATCTCGCGCATCTTGAGGAAGGCTTCCTTGCTGTTGGTGCAGATGCCGCCGCCACGTGCACAGCCGAGCTTGCGTGCCGAGAAGTAGATGATGTCGCACAGCACGGACAGCTGCATGGTGATATCGCGGATGCTCATGTCCTTGCAGGCGGCTTCGCGCATCTTGATGAAGTGCAGGTTGTCGGCCAGCAGGCTGGCGTCGAAGACGATCATCAGTCCGTATTTGTCGCAAACCTTGCGCACCTCGCGCAGGTTTTCCAGCGAGTGCGGCTGGCCGCCGATCAGGTTGGTGCCGGTCTCGATACGCACGTAGGCGATCTTTGCGGCGCCATTCTTGACGATGGTCGCTTCCAGTTTTTCGGTACACATGTTGCCCTTGAATAGGCAATCGCTGGTGACCTTGAGGCCTTCGTCAATGATGATTTCCTCGACCGAACCACCGTTGATGACGATGTGCGCCTTGGTAGTGGTGAAGTGATAGTTCATCGGAACGATGGATCCGGGCGTCACGAACACGCGCGAGATGATGTTTTCGGCGGCGCGCCCCTGATGAACCGGCAGGAAATATTCCTTGCCGAACAGTTCCTTGATTTTATTTTCGAGTTTGGTGAAGGTCGCCGAGCCGGCGTAGCTGTCGTCCGACTCCATCATCGCGGCGAGTTGCCTGTCGCTCATCGCATTGACACCGCTGTCGGTCAGCATATCGAGGAAAATATCGGTGTTCTTGAGCAGGAAGGTGTTGTTTCCGGCTTCGTTGAGCGCTGCCAGACGGCGCTCGATCGGCACCAGATTGAGCTTCTGGACGATGCGCACCTTGTGCATTTCGAGAGGTACGGCCTCACCAGAGAAAAAGCTGACTTTCGACATTTATTGCCCCCTTTTGAAGTGTGTATATGTATGGACTACAAATCTTCTTTACAACATTGATAAGAAGTCGCATCCGAAGCAGCGCTTTCATGGTTGAAATCTAGCTGAATCGGGCTGGCTATGTCAAGTCCGGCTGGCAAACTCTGGCTGTGGGGTCACGAGAATCGACATATGCACGGAGCAGCGGCTGGCGTGAGAATGAAATGGGTGTGATTAAGGGGCGGGTAAATCTCGCCATTCTTCATTCACTCCATGCAGTGCGCGGCAATTCATTTTTCACACCCAGCAACTGGGGTAGTCAGGGTCTGACCGCGAAAAATAGAAAACAGCATTTTGCCGTACTCTGTGATCAGCTTGGTTGATTCTGTGAACAATGATGCTATGATTCTGGCGGATTACAGAGGGTGTGCGAGGGCAGGGGGTGCGTGGTCAACCCTTCTTTTATGACAACGGGGAGATGAGGCATTGGCAGATAAATCAAGTTGGTCGGAGGCGGCGGCGATTGTCTCGCGCATTCAGCGGCCGGTCATTGCGGAGCGTGAACTCTGTGTGCGCGATTTTGGTGAGGAGCTTGCTCGGAATATTCAACCGGCCATCAAGGCGGCGGTGTCTGTCTGTGCTGCCGCCGGCGGCGGGCGCGTGACAATCCCGCCGGGTCGCTATCTCTGTCGTGGGCCGATCCATCTTCAAAGCGGCGTGGAGCTGCATCTGGAGGAAGGTGCCTTCATCAAGTTCAGTCCGAATCCGACGGAATACCTGCCGAACGTTTATTGTCGCTGGGAAGGTGTTAATCTCTTCAACTATTCGCCGCTGATCTATGCCAACGGCGCGACTGACATCGCCATCACAGGCAAAGGGGTCTTTGACGGTGGCGCGGAGATCTGGAGCACCTTCCGTGCGCAGCAGAAGCCCGCCCGGCTGGAGGCGTGGCGTGTCGGGGCCGAGGGGGTGCCGCTGGAGGAGCGTCAGTTCGGGGCGACGCACAAGCTGCGTCCGCCGATGATGCACTTGATCAACTGCGAGCGGGTTCTGGTCGAGGATGTCATGCTGACGAACTCCCCCTTCTGGATGATTCACCCGACCTATTGCAGGCATGTCACGATTCGCGGCGTTACCTGTCATAGCCTGTTCATCAACAATGATGGAGTGGATATTGACAGTTGTTCGGACGTGCTGGTTGAGAACAGTGTCTTCAGTACCGGTGACGATGGTATCGCGATCAAGGCTGGTCGTGATCAGGATGCATGGACAACGGGGATTGCCTCGATGAACGTGGTGATTCGCCATTGCGAGATTCCCGAGGCTCTCCATGGCTTTGCCATCGGCAGCGAGATGTCGGGCGGGGTCGAGAATGTGTACGTGGAAGATCTCAGGATTGGGAAGATCATGGGTAAGACCATAACGTTCAAATCAAACCAGGATCGCGGCGGGTACATTCGCAACGTGCATATGCGCGATGTTCTAGTGGAGCACTCAGCGGAGCAGCTCATCTATTTCACCAACGACTATCACAGCTATCAGGGCGGGCAGGCCCCGACGGTGTTCGACGGTTTTGTCCTGGAACGAATTCGCTGTGGTTATGCGGGGATAGCGTTTCAACTTCAGGGGTTGCCCGGGACGCCGATCGGCAAGGTCCAGCTTAGGGAGATCGAGGTCGTGGAGTCGCCGTGTCCGGCAAAAGATAACGTCAACTGCCCGGATGTCAGTCTGGAGAATGTTGTCGTCAACGGAATGAAGTTAAGTCAGTTATGAAGTCCTGACACAGTCATGAGGAGAAGAGCTTTCTCCGTGCCTCTGTGTCTCAAGCGTAGCGGGTGGTGCTGGTTTTTACGGCGGAAACGCGATAAATGCAGGAAAATTAAGATGCGTCTGCCCTGTTATCTGAAGTGCTATGCTTGCGGCAATATTGATAGAACGTTATTTGTTGCATGAAATCTCTGGGTTATGCTATATGTTAAAAATACTGGAGGACATATAGTGAGCCCGGAATCAATGAAAATCGCGTTTGATACGTCAGGTTATCTGCATCTTAAAGGGGTTATTGCACCGGAGGAAGTGGACACCCTGACGGCGTATTTTGACAGTCTGCATCGGAATCAAATGCCGGGACTTTACGAGCATGTCTCGTTGGAAGAGGCAGCGGGGGATATCATGCGAGCCTATCCGCGGGTGATGAATCCACATCGCTATTCGGATCTGATCCGGCGTTACATGACCGATCCCCGGTTTGCCGATGTCTTGCGGACGGTTTCGGGGGAAGAGCCGCTGGGTGCCCAGAGCATGCTGTATTTCAAGCCGCCAGGTGCCCGCGGGCAGGTGATGCACCAGGACCAGTTCTATCTGGCGGTCAAGCCCGGAACCTGCCTGGCCGTCTGGATCGCTCTGGATCCGATCGACAGGGAAAACGGCGGTCTCGTTGTTGTGCCAAGGACCGGCGGCTTGCCGATTGATTGCAGCCAAGTCGGACGACCGGGATCCTACGATAAGGGCGGAAAGCCGATCCGGATACCGCCAGGCTACAAGGGCGAGTGTCCCGTGATGGCCGCGGGTGACGCGCTGGTCTTCAATGGAAGCCTGATTCATGGATCAGGCCCCAACCGTAGCAAGGATCGCTGGCGGCGGTCGCTGATATTCCATTATGCGGGCGAGAGCTGCCATTCGATCTCCAAGTCATACCTGCCGCTGGTGGCCATGGATGGCTCGTATGTTGAACGTGCTGTCACGACAGGCGCGGGAGGTCCCTGTGGCGGGCTTGTCGGAGCCGCTCACTGAGTGACGAACTTAATTAATTCGCGATCTTTCCCGCCCAGTCGGAAGTGGATTGCCTGCGATATTGGCACCGCGATCCAAATGGGATAGAGTAAGCGGCAAATACAGGGACCACGGCGGATGCGCATTCGGCAGCCTGTCAGGTTGGCATCTGCGCGAGTTACGCGGAAGTTTACCAAGGGCCATGCAAAAGCAAACCGTTCAAATCCGGGTTCAGGGTGTCGTGCAGGGAGTTGGATTTCGCTATACTACCCAAATGCTTGCACGTCGTTATGGCGTTTGCGGTTGGGTTGCGAACACGCCCGATGGCTCGGTGCAAATGGAGGCGACCGGGACGACGGAAGCTCTTGATGCCTTCCGCCAGGCCATTCGTGATTCGCGCGTAGGCACCGGGATTGATCACTGGGATGAAAAACGTTGTCCGGTGGATGATGCCGCGCATAGCTTCCACATCCGCGATTAAGATACCGCCGCCAGGGTAACAGACCGCGGGGCGCAGGGGCGGACGCTTCCCCCTCCTTGTTTTATTGTATCAAGCAGAACTCTCATTTAGAGTGGTACCGCTTTATGGGATGGCAAAGCAATGAGGGCATGCATAAAGGAGCAGCGAAATGAGTAAATTGTTGTGCAAGAGTGAATATGAGGCCGCAACCGCGGCGACAAGAGATGAGCGCCTGGCCTGGTTTCGCGAGGCACGGTTCGGGATGTTTGTCCATTTCGGGATATATGCACTGTATGGGCGGAACGAGTGGGTGATGGCACTGGAGAATATTCCGGTTAAGGAATACGAGAAGCGTGCGGATGAGTTCCAGCCTAAGCCGGGTGCTCCACGCGAGTGGGCTAAACTTGCCAGCGAAGCAGGCATGAAATATATGGTGATGACCACTAAGCATCATGAGGGCTTCTGCTTGTGGGACAGCAAGATGACTGACTACAACTCCGTCAAGCGAGGCCCCAGGCGTGACATCGTAGCCGAATTCGTTGATGCCTGTCGTGAATACGGGCTGAAGATAGGATTCTATTATTCGCTCATGGACTGGCATCATCCGGACGGCGGAAGGTGCGCATATGACCTCGAGGCCCGCAGGCGATTCATCGACTTCACGCAAGGTTGCGTACGCGAGCTGATGACCAACTACGGGAAGATCGATGTTCTCTGGTACGATGTCCCGGAACCACTGCAGCATCATGAAGGTTGGGACTCGCTGCGCATGAACCAGATGGCGCGCGAGCTGCAGCCGGGGCTGATTATCAACAACCGCTCCAGGCTAGACGAGGATCTAGGAACGCCGGAGGGCCATGTGAAGCCTGAGGAGCGTGACTGGGAAGCGTGCATGACGTTCAACGGGATCTCATGGGGCTATGTGGATTCAGCTCAGGCGGCTCCCGACAGCTATAACGTGCGTGGGATCCTGAAGATGCTGCTGACCGCCTGCGGTGGTAAGGGGAACCTTCTGCTGAACATCGGACCGACTCCTGACGGATCAGTTCCTGTAGAGGCGGTTAAGCCGCTGCAGGAAACTGGTAAATGGATCAGGAAGCATGCGGAGGTAGTCTACCCGCCAAGTGACCGGTGGCGGACGGGTCAGCTTGGGGGCTGGGTGAACGCTACGAAGCGCGGCAATAAGATGTATGTCTGGACCAAGATCTGGCCGCATGAGCCGGCAGGGTTGGGCGGGGTTATGACTCCATTGAGGAGTGCCTGTCTGCTTCCGGATCGGAAGCCCCTGAAGTTCAAGCAGAAGGATCAGCGGATTCTTTTTACAGATCTGCCCAAAGAGTGCCCTGATAAGATCGCTAATATGGCGATTATCGAGCTGACTTTTGATGAGCCGCCTGTTCATAAAGGCTGCAGCAAACAGCCGGCCCTGCATCAGGGGAAGGAGTACTAGGGGGCGCGGGGGCAGCCATGAAAATCAACTGGGAAAGCTTGCAAGCAAAACCATTGCACGCGGCAGGTTTCAGAGGCAAGTCCGCCGCCCGGGGTTCCCGTGCAAAAACAGATTGGTAACTTTTGGGGACGGGAGAACGGAAAACGAGTTGGTAACTTTTTGGGAGAGAAGATTAAGGCGAAAGATTAAGGCAAAAGATTAGGGGTGGAGCATAAGCAACCTTTATCTTTCGCCCTAATCTTTCGCCCTAATCTATCGAATGGGTAGTGTGACAAAATGGCCAAGTTATAAACACGTTGCAGGCGTCCATGCAATGAAGATGGCATTAGACGTTGCTGGAAGCGCGTTGTTATGAGCATGCATAGGAGGTGATGTTGAAAAGACGTGAATGTCTAATGATGGCCGGAGTAAGTGCAGTTGCATTGGCGGCGAGGCCAGAAGACTGGCGGGAAAGGAACAAAAAAGCAAATTAAGGAGGGCGAGTGAACAAACGTGTTTTTGTTAAGACGGTCGCCATCGGAGTGGCGGGGCTTGGCCTTTCCGGCAGAACCCTGGCGGAAGGCGCTGGACCGGCTGTCGAAAAGCCCAACATTATCTTTATTCTGGCCGATGATCTCGGCCATATGGATATCGGGGCGTTCAATCCGAAAACGTTCTATGAAACGCCGAATATTGACCGGCTGGCAAAGCAGGGGATGAGGTTTACCGATGGTTATGCCGCCTGCCCGGTGTGCTCGCCGACCAGGGCCAGTATCATGACTGGGAAGTACCCGGCCCGTGTTGGTGTCACGAATTACATTGGCGGCAACAGGGCTGGTAAACTCATGCCTGCACCGAATAAGGATCACCTCGGCCTTGAAGAGGTTACGATTGCAGAAGCGATGAAGGATGCCGGGTACAAGACATTCTTTGCCGGGAAATGGCATCTTGGCGACGGTGAATATTCACCGAACCACCAGGGGTTCGGGCCGGGGCTTGAAGGGAGCTCACAGTTCTATTACCCAAAGAGCGAATTGCCGCTGCCTGACATGAAGGATGATCCTAAGACAACGGACCAGATCGTGAATGAAGCGGTACGATTTATCGAGGAGAACAAAGCAGATAAGTTCTTTGCTTACCTGCCGTTCCAGGCGGTACACACTCCGATAGCAGCGCGGAAAGACCTGGTGGATAAGTATGTGGAGAAGCAGAAGGCAGCGCCTCAGGATAAATGGGGGCAGGAGCGCAGCAGCAAGGTGCGGCTTGTTCAGAACAACGCGGTGTATGCAGCGATGCTTGAGCAGATGGATCTGGCCATAGGTCGTCTGCTGGATGCGCTGGAGCGGAACGGATTGAGCGGAAATACTGTGGTGATCTTCATGTCCGACAATGGAGGACTTTCCACTTCTGAAGGCCATCCGACGTCGAACCTTCCGCTTCGTGCCGGCAAAGGCTGGCCCTACGATGGAGGGGTGAGGGAGCCCATGATCATCAAGGCGCCGGGCGTGACAGAGCCCGGTAGTGTTTGCAATACCCCTGTGACGAGTACGGATTTTTACCCGACCATTTTAGAGCTGGCCGGGTTGCCGCTGATGCCGAAGCAGCATATTGACGGGGTGAGCATGTTGCCGCTGCTAAAGGGCGGTCAGATAGAGCGCGAGCCTCTGTTCTGGCATTATCCGCACTACGGGAACCAGGGCGGCGCTCCCTGCGGAGCGATCCGGGAAGGGGACTGGAAATTAATCGAGTGGTATGAGGACAGCAGTCTTGAGCTGTATAATCTCAAGGACGATATTGGCGAAAGCAAGAACCTGGTGCAGGCGAATCCATCCAAAGCGGACGCGCTCAAAGGGAAGCTGGTTGCCTGGCGCAAGGAAGTAAATGCAGTAATGCCGACGCCGAATACGGAACCTGCGCAGAAGGGTAAAGGGAAAGGAAAGAAACAGGAATCTGCAGAGAAACGTTCTGGTTCACGTGAGGAGTAAATAATTAGAAATGGAGAATCGATATTGAAAAGTATGCTTGTATGTCTTGTCGCCATGCTGATCACTCCGCTGGCGTTGTTGAATGCGGCTGATTTGAAGTTGGCCGCGGTGTTTTCTGATCATATGGTGCTTCAGCGCGATAAATCCGTGCCCGTATGGGGATGGGGAGATCCGGGTGAGCAGCTTACTGTGGAAATATTCGGACAGAAAAGGACTGTAATTGCAGATGCAGCTGGCAAGTGGATGGTTACGCTTGATCCTTTGAAGGCAAGTGCCGAACCTTTGACGCTGGTTGTGCAGTCGGACAAGCCTGAGCGCAAAGTCCAGGCGGTTGACGTTCTTGTAGGCGAGGTATGGCTCGGATCAGGACAGTCTAACATGGCGATGCCGGTTGGCGGCTCACGTGATGCGGATAAGGAGAAAGCTGATTCAGACCTGCCGATGATCCGGATGTTCAAAGAATCGTCCGGCGCTTCAAAGACAAACGTGCTTGATGCCAAAGGTACATGGCTGGTTTGCTCGAGTAATAGTGTGGGAGGTTTTTCGGGCACGCTCTTTTTCTTTGGCCGCGAGCTGCACCGCGAACTCAAGGTGCCGGTGGGGTTGATTAACTCTTCGGTTGGCGGAACACCGATAGAATCATGGATTGCCGAAGAAGCCCAGAAAGCATCACCGGAGCTGAAGGCTGCGCTTGAGGAGGCGGCGAAGGCCGAGGAAAAGAAGGATAGAAGCAAGGAACTGGCAAATTACGAGAAGGCGCTTGCCAAGTGGGATGAACAGGTCAGTAAGGCAAAGGCGGAAGGCAAGCCGATACCAAATAAACCGGTCGATCCGGCGGTAAGGCGTGAGCAGAAAGGCGGCGCCGGCGGCCTATTCAATGGTAAGATTGCTCCGCTGATTCCTTATGCAATCCGCGGTGCGGTGTGGTACCAGGGCGAATCTAATGCGCTGCGTGGCAACGGCGCACTCTATCAATATCAGTTGCCGCTGCTGGTCAGCGACTGGCGCAAACGATGGGGTGATGAGTTTCCGTTTGCCTGGGTGCAGCTGCCGAATTTCAAATGCCAGGGCGAAGGCTGGATGCTGGTTCGCGAGGCCATGCTAAAGTCCCTCAAATTGCCTGATACAGGCATGGCGATTACCGTTGATATCGGCGAGTCGGGCAACATCCACCCGAGAGATAAGCAGGAAGTCGGGCGGCGGTTGTCATTATGGGCCCTTGGGAAAGTCTACGGACGGAAGACGGCAACATCAGGTCCGCTGCCAAGCGCGCACGAGGTTAAGGGCGGAGAGTTTGTGGTTTCGTTTAGCCATTGTGACGGCGGATTGCAGGCAAAGGGTGGCGATTTGAAGGGATTTGTCATAGCTGGCGATGATCGCCAGTGGAAGCCGGCTGCGGCGCGAATTGACGGTGAAACGGTGATTGTCACCAGTCCGGATGCAGCCGCTCCGGTTGCGGTGCGTTATGCGTGGGAGCCTGATCCGGTGTGCAATTTGTATAATGGAGAAGGGCTGCCGGCCTCGCCGTTCCGTACAGACGATTGGGCTGTGCCGGCGCCAGTGAATTCGAAAGAACCTTGATCAGCGACCCGCAAACGCCCTGGTCGCGTTAACGCTCCTGATTGCCGAAAGCAAACCTGCCGAGAAAGACATCATCTGCAAAGTCATCGTCAACCTTGATCAACCGGGAAAGTTCATAAGCAATACCATTGCGCCCGGTGTTGATCGGTGGTAAATTGCAGGAGTTTTGAACAAGGGGCGGAATGGGGAAGGCCATTGTGATCCTTCAACCATGTGGAAGGCGATGATGAGAATGAAAGCAGGAGCAAAAGGCGGCGGGCGAATGTTCGGGGCTTGCCTGGCCGCGCTGGTTTGGCTGGCGGCGGGCCCGGCGCGGGCGGAGACGTTCGCCAAGCTGGAGCCGGCCGCGACGGCCGAGGGCTACTTGGCGCGTTTGCTCACCAATGAATCGCCGTTCCCCGGGGAACGGGGATTCGTGAGCGAGGACGACACCAAGTCCACGATGCTGTCGATCTTGTGGGTGCTGCATTCGCGGATGAACTACATCCCGGCGGGCTACAAGCAGGAAGAGATCGCCGCCATCCGCTCGAATAACATCATCGACGTCATCACCGCGAAAAACCAGTGCGAAGGATTCTCCAAGGATGCGGCCGGGAAGCCGGTGGCCGCACCGCGCGTGGAGGCGCGGATCCAGAATCTGCTCAAGATCGCCAACAGCGGGGGCAAGCCGGGGCGGTTCGCGAGCTTGCTGACCTACGTCCAGGGGCTCGCCAGTTCCTACGTGAAGGGCGGCATCACCGAGGCGGACCGCTTCGCCGGGTTGACCGTCGTGAACAAGGTCGCTGTGACCGGGCGTGCGTACTCGTGGATGACGGGCCTGGATTACTACAGTCCCGGCGGAAATTTCGTGAAAATACCTGATGCCCAGCGAGGTTTGCTGGGCGGCAACCGGTTCTTCACCTTGAAAAAGGATCCCCAATGATAGCATTGATCTGTTTTGTCCTGTTTCTTTCCGCCATGGCCACCCAAGCCCAGGAGGCGGCGCCGACGGTGGCAGTGCCCCCTCCGGTAGCCGTCGTGATTCCGCCGCCGGCCGAACTGCTCGAATCGCCCTATCTGTTCGAGGTGGTGCGCCACCTCTTCCGCTGGTACATGGACGAAAGCGACGTGGAGAAGCTCGCCGGGATCCAAGACTTCCCCTTCTGGGTGCGGCGGCTGGACGTCAAGCTGGACGAAGGCGACCACAGCCAGGTCGCGGAAATCATCTTGCCGCTCTTGGGCATTTCCGCGCAGGTCAAGAAGGCGGACTACGCCATCGAGGAACTAGGGGTCGATGTCAAGAGCCCATCGTTCCGCATCGTCAACGTGGCGCGTGTCGAGGTGTCGGCGCAGTTGCCGGCGGATGCCGCCGTGGTTCTGGCCAACTATGCGGAGATGAAGTCCTATTTGTTCCGGACGCGTTCGCAGGCGGAGTTTCCGGATGAAGCCCTGTTTGCGCGTTTGCGCGTGGCGCTGCGTCAGCATTTGGGCCTCGACCCCAGCCAGCAGGAAGCGGGAGAACACGTGGTGCATTTTGCGCCGCTTTCGCCGGTGGCGAACGAGTTGTGGGTGTTCGTCGAAAACAAGAAGACGCTGGTGCAGTTCTCGTCCGATCTCGATCTGGAGAATCCCGCGCTGTGGGAGCATCAGTCCATGATGGTGCGCACCTACGACGTTTTGAACCAGACCGTGGTTTCTCTGCACGAGGCGCCGGGCAGCAACGCGTTTCTGACGCGCGACCAAGTCGGGCGGGCGCTCTTCAATTCCGTCATTCTGGGGCGACGTCTGGTGGTGGTCAATCCCGCTCCAGTTCCTGCAGCAGCCGTTGCTGCCGAGGCAGCTGCGGAAAACGCGCCGGAGAGTGCGAGCCAGCCGTAAGGTTTGTGGGGGCTTGGGGTTCCCCCCTTGGAAATATCGTTTAGCAGGTGGACTCTTTGCTGGCGGAGGGGCGGTGGACAGGCAACCCAGGTGTCACGCCGCGACTGTCGTTAACAGGCTGTAAATAACAACTATGGAGTTGTCTCGCTTGGTGGAGTCTGTCCGGTAATAGCCATTCTCCAGACGCAGAAGATCAAGGTCGGTGATTCAGTAAATGTTCATGGGGGGGCGTCGCGGACGGAGCGGAATCCAGTCAAGGGCCGAAGATCGCTTTCCCTTCATTTGAATTTCAGCAACCCGCTGGAACGGGTAACGGGAGTGATGACGGTTCGGATTGAGGCGGTTGTGTTCTTGATTTGGCTGTCTGTCCTTATGAGTGATCGAGAGCCAGCTGCGGCGATGCGAAAGCCAGCCTGGAGATCCTGGACACATGTGGCGGGGACCATCTGCAACATACTGGGGAAAAGGAGTGAGTGCTATGAAAGGGTATAATCTGAAACAACGCCATGTTCGCCTGGCTGGTTCATGGGATGTGATCGTCGCCGGTGGCGGTCCCGCAGGCTGCACGGCCGCCATTGCCGCGGCCCGGGAGGGAGCGAGAACGCTGCTGGTCGAGGCGACGGGTGCTCTCGGAGGAATGGGGACTTCAGGGCTTGTGCCGGCGTGGTGCCCGTTTACGGATGGCGAGAGAATTATCTATGCAGGGCTGGCCGAGAAGATCTTCCGGGCATCGAAGGCCGCGACATACATGGATAAGCCTGACCGTCTTGCCTGGGTGACGATCGATCCGGAGGCGCTGAAACGGATCTACGACGATATGGTGCTCGCGGCAGGTGTTGATATCCTGCTGTTCACGCAGGTCTGCGGTGTCGAAACGGACACGAGGGGAACTGTCAACGCGTTGCTGCTTGCGAACAAGGATGGACTCAGTGCGGCCCAAGGCACTGTATACGTGGACTGCACTGGCGATGGCGATGTTGCCACATGGGCCGGTGCGCCTTTTGAGATCGCGGATGAGGTTCAACCCTCGTCTCTCTGTTTCATCATGAGCGGTGTGGACGAAGAGGCATACCGGGCGGCTGGCCAACTCAGCGGTCACAATCGCCAGTCCCCGATCTATCGTATTCTTGAGTCAGGTAAATATCCAGGCATCCCGGACAATCACCTCTGTAACAATCTCCAGGGCCCCGGGACGGTTGGATTCAATGCCGGACATCTGTGGCTCGACCCCACTGACCCGCAGCAGTTGACAAGCGCCATGATACAAGGGCGCAAGATCGCATGCGCCATCCGCGAAGGGATGGCGGAATTCGTGCCAGGCCCGTTTGGCCGTGCGCACCTGGCCACAACAGGCGCTCTCCTGGGTGTGCGCGAATCCCGCCGGATCATCGGTGATTACGTGCTGACCGTCGAGGACTACAAGGCTCGCCGGTCGTTTGCAGACGAAGTGCTGCGCAACTGCTACTTCGTCGATATCCACACCACCAAGGAAGAGCAGTCAATCGACCCGCGCCTTGCGCAGGACGAACATGAGAAACGCTGGTTGAGGATGGGGAAGGGGGAATCGCACGGCATTCCATATCGCTGCCTGACGCCGAAGGGACTGGGCAACATGCTTGTTGCTGGACGCTGCATATCGACCGATCATGTTGTCCAGAGCAGCACCCGTGTCATGCCGGTTTGCCTGGCCATGGGGGAAGCCGCAGGCATCGCGGCGGCCATGGCGGCCGCGGAATCAGTCGATGTGCATGCCGTCAAGACGGACGAGCTGCGTGACCGGCTGAAAAGGCATGGTGCCTATCTGCCCGATTTTGACGCACGCCTATAGCGGTCTTTAATCTTCGCCAGATACTCGCGCTTTGACTGATTTACCATAACTAAAAGTTCCTTTCCCGTTGGTAACATCAATTATGGCGCAACGGGGGTAACCCCGCTCAGCATTTTGACAGGCCTCGGTAACATTTAATATGGCGCAATACGTCCTTGCTGCCAAGGCCTGTTTCGTATACGTTCAAATCATTTACTATAGGAGACTGAACGATGAAAGCATTTCGAATCAAGCATTTCCTGGGCCTTGTCGTCTTGTCGGCGGGTGTCAGCGCGGGGACAATTTCGAGTGAGACCGTGCCAGCGGCAGCAGATGTTCCTGCTCCGGTGCAGACTCTGGAGCCAAAGTGCGGGTTTCCGTTCCAGGATAACATGGTTCTGCAGCAGAAGATACCGCTGCCGGTATGGGGCACCTCTTTGCCGAGCGCAAAGGTGACCGTGACCTTTGATGGCCAGTCCAAGTCTACAGAGGCGGACAAGGCTGGCAAATGGCGGGTTGTGATGGATCCCATGACGGCGGTCAAGCTGGCCTCGGTGCATGACGCGCCAGCAGGCATGACCATGTCGATCACTTGCGAGAAGGATGGCGAGACAGCGGTTAAGGAGATTGGCAATATCCTGGTCGGTGAGGTCTGGCTCGGTGCGGGTCAGTCCAATATGGCTGGCGCGATACGCTCGGGCAGCCCGAGACTCTATCCGCCGGGCCCCGAGACCGTGGCCAACTATCCGGCGCTGCGGCAGATGGCCTCCCCCGGGGGCGTCCCCTGGGCGGTGTGTACGCCGGAGGGGGTGCCTGTGTTCAAAAGGGTATGTTTCTTTTTTGCCAATCGGCTGCAGGGGGATATCCTGGTCCCGGTAGGCATCATCAACGCGTCGGTTGGCGGATCCTCCATCGAGAGCTGGCTGAATCAGGAACCCTATGCCATCGGCGGAAATTACAGCAAATTGATTGACCCGCTGATCGGATTCGGCCTGCGCGGGGTCATTTGGTATCAGGGGGAAAGTAATGAAAAGGATCGGCGTGCCTACCAGCCCAAATTGGAATCCCTGATTACCGGCTGGAGAAAGGTCTGGAATCAGACCGGTGTTGAAGGCGGTCCCCATCGTGATTTCTCTTTCTACTTTGTCCAGTTGCCCGGGATCGGCCAATCGTCGCTCGATAATCCGGCGGGTGGTGATGGACGGGCGGAGATCCGGCAGGCCTTTGCGAATGCCCTGGCACTCCCGAATACCGGAATGGCCGTGGCTTATGATGTGGGTGCCGAGGGGGAGCATCCCCCGAACAAGCTTGATACCGGATACCGACTGGCACGGGTGGCGCTGCACAAGGACTATGGATTCACGAACGTGTCGCTCAGTCCGCTCTACAAGAGCCATAAGATCGAGGCTAGTTCCATCCGCATTGTTTTCGATAACGTGCCGAATGGCCTGATGATCGCGCTCAAGGAGGGCATGAACGCACCTGTGCCGACGCCGGAGGCGGAGCTGGAGTGGCTGGCGATCCAGGCCAATGACGGAAGCTGGCATTGGGCGGAGGGGCGTATCGATGGCACGGAGCTGGTCGTCTCTAGCGCGAATGTGAAAGAGCCGGTCGCGGTGCGTTATGCATACACCCAGCATCCGCGGGGCCATCTGCTGTACGATGCCGACGGAATGCCGGTGGCTCCGTTCAGCACCTGTGGTTATGATGACGTGGAATAACGGTTGTTTTGTTTATGGGGGGCGAACCTGTGGTGAGCCGCTGAGAAAGGTTTTGCAAGAGGGCCAGGTGCTATATGCAGAAACCAAACATTATCCTGATTAACTGTGACGACTTGGGGTATGGGGACCTGGCCTGTTACGGATCCAAGGTCAACAAGACGCCGTACCTGGATAAGATGGCGGCGGAAGGGGTGCGCTGTACGGACTACCATGTCATGTCGCCGGTATGCTCCGCCTCGCGGGCGGCATTGATGACGGGGTGCTATCCCCAGCGGGTGGGGATTCTCGGAGTGTTGTTCCCGGGCGAGGCGATCGGTTTGAATCTCGACGAGATAACTATGGCCGATGTCCTGAAAGGGCAGGGGTATCGCACGAAGATCGTTGGCAAATGGCACTGCGGGGACCAGCCTGAATTCCTGCCGACCAAACACGGTTTTGATGAGTACTATGGGCTGCCCTACAGTAATGACATGGGAGTCCAGGGCAAACCCGAGAATTATGCCAAACGGGTTCCGCTGCCGCTGATGCGGAATGACGACGTCATCCAGCAGCAGCCTGACCAGCGCGGGCTGACGGAGCGCTATACCGAGGAATGCGTGCGGTTCATCCGGGATAATCATGAATCCCCGTTCTTTCTGTATCTGGCCCACATGTACGTGCATGTCCCGCTTTTCATTCCTCAGCGGTTCCTGAAGCAGTCGGATAACGGCGGTTACGGCGGCGCGGTGGAGTGTATCGATTGGGTTGCTGGCGTGCTCTTTGATGAACTGAAGCGGCAGGGGCTTGATGAGGACACGCTGGTGATCTTCACCAGTGACAATGGGTCACGCGCACTTGGCGAGGGTGGCAGCAATGCCCCGCTGCGTGGCACCAAGGCAACCACCTGGGAAGGCGGGCAGCGCGTCCCGTGTATCATCCGCTGGCCGGGCAAGGTTCCCGCCGGTGTTGTTTGTGATGAACTGATCACGTCCATGGATTTCATGCCGACATTAGCCCGGTTGGCTGGTTCCACGGAGCCGCAGGATCGCACGATCGATGGAAAGGATATTCGGCCGTTGATATTCGGGGAGTCCGGCGCTACCTCGCCGCACGAGGTATTCGGTTACTATATGCAGCAGCGTCTGCATGCCGTGCGAAAGGGAAAATGGAAGCTGCATTTTGCAGTGGGCAAAATGTTTGCACAGCCCGACCCGGCCAAGGAACTTTACGATCTGGAAGCGGACATCGGGGAACAGCGGAACGTGTATGATGAGCATCCGGATGTGGTGATGGAACTGCAGGCGGTGGCGGAATCGTTCAGGCAGGACTTGGGCGACGCACTGTCTGGCGTAGAGGGCAGTGGAAAACGGGAAGTGGGGCGCGTGGAGGATCCCAAGCCGCTGGCGGTGTATGATGCAAATCATCCCTATATCGTGGCGGCGTATGATTCTCCCGATACCGCAGTGATGGGCGGGTAGATTAATGGCGACTATGGCACAACAATATGATGTGGTCGTCATCGGGGGCGGGCCGGCGGGCGTGGTCGCGGCGGTTCAGGCCGGGCGCGCCGGGGCGAGGACGCTGCTGGTCGAGAAAACCGGGATGCTGGGCGGGACGACCACGAATGGCGGCGTGAATTTCCCGGGCCTTTTCCATGCATGGGGACGGCAGGTCATTGCCGGGATCGGCTGGCAGCTGGTCACCCGTGCGGTCGATGCGGCGGGCGAGACCTTGCCTGATTTTGCGAATTACAAGCGGGCTCACAATCTATTGCAGATCCGCGTGAATGTTTTCCTTTATGCCGCGCTCTGCGATGAGGCCGTGGTGGCTGCCGGGGTCGAGGTGCTGTTCCACACCATGCCGGGGGCCTTGAAGTATCGTGGCGATGCGCACGGCTGGGCGCTGACGCTCTGTGGCAAGGAAGGGTTGTTTGACTGCCGGGCCAAGGTGATTATTGACGCCACTGGGGACGCCAATGCCGTGGCGATGGCGGGTTTCAAACTGAATATTCCCGATGAGACCCAGCCGGCGACTCTGTCGTGCAAGGCCAGAGGCTATGCGGTTGACGGATTGGATGTCGAGGCCATCAATGCGGCCATTGCGGCAGAAGTAAAGGCTGGTCGCATGGCCAGTACGGATGCGGGCTGGAATGCAAGTTATCCGAATGCAGGACAGTGGCTGCGCGGCGGCGGCGCGAACGCAAGCCATATCCACCACATTAATGCCCGTGACAGCCGGTCCAGGACGGCGCTGGAGCTTGAGTCCAGGAAAAGCCTGCTGCGCCTTTACCGGTTCCTGCGGACACAGCCGGGGCTGGAACACCTGGTGATTGACCATGTGTCGCCGGAATGCGGCGTCCGCGAGACGGCGACGATTGTCGGCAAGAAGATGATCACGGTCGAGGACTACCGGACCGGACGCTGCGAGGACGATGCTCTCTGCCATGCGTTCTACCCGATCGACTTGCACCTATCCACCGGCAGCGGTCTTGGCAAACAGGATCTGGTTGAGCCGGTTGTTCCTTCCGTCCCGCGCGGGGCGCTGCTGCCAGCGGGCAGCCGGAATCTGATCGTGGCCGGGCGGTGCGTGTCCAGTGACCGGCTGGCTAATTCGGCGTTGCGTGTGCAAGCCAGTTGCATGGCCATGGGTCAGGCCGCCGGGGCGATGGCGGCACTCAGTGCGCGAATGGGCAGGGACCCCGAGGATCTGCCGATTGAAGATATACACCGGCTGCTAATCACCCACGGGGCGATCGTGCCGCGGTAGTGTCAAAAGTTTTTATGAAAGATGAAAAGGGAAATCGGTTAACGAGAACGGCGACGAGAACGGTAAACGATTATGTTGCCTGCGACTCGTCATGCGTTCTCGTCGCCGTTCTCGTTAACCGTTATAGAGGCAAAAACGGTGAACAGCCAAAGGAAAACACGAATGACTAGTGATTTAGCAAGCCAATGGATTACGCCGGCGATTGAAAACATGAGCGCTGATCCTGCCGCACGGCCCGAGTGTCGCCCCACGTGGTGGATGCGGCGTGATGTGCTGCTCGACTCGGTGCCAGGCA
This sequence comes from uncultured Victivallales bacterium, assembly GCA_964652765.1. Taxonomy (GTDB): domain Bacteria; phylum Verrucomicrobiota; class Kiritimatiellia; order UBA8416; family UBA8416; genus UBA8416. Next base: position 22,055 of record CAZZBA010000018.1, read on the forward strand.
AGATGACCCTGTCCATCGCGTGCCTCGGCTACTATGAGCTTTATGTGAATGGGAACCGTGTGGGCGGCGAACCGCTGGCACCGTCCCTGACCCGCCTCGACCGGCGCGGGTTTGTCATTGAGCACGACATTACTGCTTTTCTGGTGCAGGGCGGGAACTGCCTGGCCATCTGGTGCAGTTCCGGCTGGTACCTGCCTCACCAGTTCAAAGTCCATGAGGGGTGGACGCCGCTTCTACAGTTGGATGCGGTCAGTGACAGCGCGCCCGGGCTCTGGGTCGGCAGTGATGGGGAGTGGCTTTGCCGCGCCTCAAACCGTGCGGTCATCGGGGCGTGGGCCTGGAATAAATTCGGTGGAGAGGACGTGGATGCCCGGGCGGAACTTCCGGATTGGAATCAAGTCGGCGGCGACACCACCGGCTGGCATCAGGCGCGGGTCGTTTCCTCGCCGCCGATCACGATTACGGAGCGGACCTGTCCGCCAAACTGGATCGGCGAAGTGTATTCGGCGCAGGCATTGCGCAAATTGGAGGACGGGCGCTTCGAAGTGGATTTCGGTATTTGCCTGGCAGGCTGGGTGGATATCCGCTTGCGGCAGTTGACGCCGGGGCAGACGGTTACCTTGCGCTTCTACGATCTGCCCGCCGACAACGGCCGCGATCGTGACCACAGCTATGGTCAGCGTTCAATTTACCACGCCCGCGGTGACGGCGCGGACCGTTTCGAGAACAAGTTCAATTATGCCGGGTTCCGGTACATGACGATCGAGGGGATGGATAATCCGCCTGCGCTGGACGATATGAAGGCCCTGCTCATCGAGAGCGACCTGAAGCGCACGAGCAGTTTCCGCTGCTCGAATGAACTCTTCAACCGCATTCACGACCTCAACGTCCACACCCTGCGCTGCCTGAATCTGGGCGGCTTTTCGGTAGATTGCCCGCAGCGGGAGCGCTTCGGCTATGGCGCGGATGGGCAGACATCCCTGCCAGCCTACCTGTATACCATGGATTCCGCCGCATTCCTGCAAAAGTGGCTTGTGGACTGGTGCGATGTGTATGAGCCTGATACCGGGCGCATATCCCTTTGCGCTCCGAATATTCATGGTCAGCACGCGCCTGCATGGGGCGGGATTGTCGCGCCGTTGGCGTGGAGCCTCTATTTGTATTATGGCGACCGCTATTCGATGGCGAATGCGTTCCCGGTAATTCAGGGTCATCTGCGCTTCCTGCAGGCGGCTGTCCGCGACGGCGTGTTGCGCAAAGAGGCCATGGGTAGTGCGTTCCATGCCGACTGGGTGCCGGTTGACAGGGGCATGGATACAAAGCTGACGCCAGACGTGCCCATGCGCGAGCTCTTCAATTCATGCTATCTGATCTATTTATGGGAACTCTATATCAAGATCTGCAAGGTTCTTGGCACGGGGGATATTGGCGAGGCGGAGGCAAATATCGCGGGACTGCGCGAGGGTGTGCACCGCGAGTTCTATCGCGCGGAGGATGGGCTTTACCTGATGCCGGAACAAGCCTATCAGGCGATGCCGCTCCTTGCCGGGGTGGTGCCGGAAGGGCTGGTACCGGCGATCCGGGCGAAACTGATCTCCTTGATTGAGGAAAAGGGATGGCATATGGATACGGGTCTGCCGGGGACAACCTTGCTTCTGGATGTGCTTGGCGAGTGTGGCGAGCATGAGGTGATCCAGCGCATTTACGAGCAGGAGACTTATCCGGGCTGGGGTTATATGCTGGCTTGCGGGGCGACGGCCATCTGGGAACAGTGGAATGGGTTCTGGTCGCAGATCCACTCCTGCTTTGCCGGTCCGGCTGCTTGGTTCTATTCCGGTCTAGCCGGGATTCGTCCGGACGAGAAATACCCCGGTTTTGAAGCATTCGTCCTTGCGCCCGCCTTTGTGCCTGGAGTTGATTTTGTCGAAGCGGGCTACGACTCGGTCCGCGGCTGCATTCAAAGCGCCTGGCGGCGGAAGGACGGACGGATGGAGTGGTCGGTCGCAATTCCCGTCAATACGACGGCGACCTTGTTTGTGCCGGTTTCTGATCCGGGTTCTATTACGGTGAATGGGCGGCCGCTGGGCATGCCGACGCAACGGATCCGGAGTGCAAAAGGCAAGTTGGAAACCTGTTTCGAATTGGCGGGCGGGTCGCATCTGCTGGCATGGGCAGACGGGTGTTAGCAGCGCGTCGATGAAAACCACGTCCGGAAGACACACCGGTCAACATGAAGAGAGCAAGGAGTCCATACTGATGAGCTTGTCGTTGGGTAAAGATGGGTTTGAGTGGCTGTCGGAAGTACCGGCGGGTTGTCCGTTCGCGCCATCGACGGCTCTCGGCCGGATCTTTTTTACCGGGCGGCATAGCGACTATCACTGCGGCGACACGATCTATCCGGCCTGGGCCAGTGACGGCCACCTGTATACGCCCTGGACGGACGGGGAGACCGATGGTGTGAAATGCGGCTCAGGCGACAAGCTTAAGCGCGCGGCGACCACCGGTCATGCGGTGTTGACAGGAGACGATCCGCTACAGTTGATCATCAAGAACACAGCTCCACCAAAGGAGGCATGGGCAAAGCCGTATGCAGGAAGGTACCCATGCGGCTCGCTGGTCTATGATGGAATCTGGTATTATGGAACCTACTGTCTCGGGCCCTCCGCTGAATATATCCACGAAGGGTTTAAGTGGAACTGGCCCAACCTCGGCCCCATGCCCGGTTTCCAGATATCGCGGGATCTGGGCAAGACGTGGGAACCGTCGCCTCTTTCTCCGGAACAGCCGCTTTTCCCTGAACCGGTGAAATTTCTCGGGCCGGTCAAGATGGGGGCACCTCATTTCGTTGATTTCGGTAAAAATATGGAGCATTCGCCGGATGGCAAGGCCTACCTGCTGGGAATGGGAGCTGAAGTAAATGACCCAAAGCCGCGCCCTTGCATAACGGCAGGAAAGCCCGGTGAGTTCTTCCAGGAAAATAGGGGTTGCACGAGTGATTTCGCCCATGCCAACCTGAGCTGGATCACTGCCGATCAGGCCTACCTTGCGAGAGTGACGCCGTCTCCGGAAGCCATCAACGATATCAAGGCCTACGAGTTCTTCGCCGGACACGATCCGGCCGGAACGCCGATCTGGACAAAAGAGTTTGCGAGGATCAAGCCGCTCATCGAATGGAACAATCATATGGGCTGTGTGACCGCCACCTATGTGCCCGGACTTAAGAAGTTCCTGATGTGTGTGACCGACGGCTGGCCCACGGTTGCGAAGATGACTTCGTATATTCTCGAGGCTGACCTCATCACCGGTCCTTGGCGGATGGTCGCCTACATGAAGGATTTTGGAGAACAGGCGTATTTCCTTAATTTCCCCAGCAAGTTTATCAGCGCCGACGGCCATACCCTGTGGCTGTGCTACTCTGCCAACTTCAGTTCGGGCTGGAACGGAGTCGACCTGAAAATCAATCCGCCGGGCGGGCGCTATGGACTGTCCCTGCACGAAATCCAACTGCTTGCTCCCCGGACAGGGGTGCGTTAAAAGAACATAAGAAAGGAGCGCGGTATGTCACATCGAGAAATCCTTAAGAGGGCCTTGAACCATCAGGCCGGGCCGGTCCCCATGGATTTTGGCGGCACGGCGGTCACGGGGATCCATGTCTCCGTGGTGGCGGCATTGCGTGACCATTATGGTTTGGAAAAGCGGCCGGTCAAAGTGATTGAACCCTATCAGATGCTGGGTGAAGTCGAGACAGACCTTAAGGAGGCGATGGGCGTGGATACGACCGGCATTTATGGACGGTCCACCCTGTTCGGGTTCCCTCTGGAGCAATGGAAGGAATGGCAAGCCCCGTGGGGTCAGCACTTGCGGGTTCCGGGTCAATTCAACGTCACCGTTAAAGGCAAGGATGTCTACATCTACCCCGAGGGGGACACCACGGTTCCGCCCAGTGGCCAT
>CAZZBA010000018.1:26015-26879 GCA_964652765.1 uncultured Victivallales bacterium
CCCGATTACAATACTGAGGAAGTCGGGCCCGTCTCGCCGGAGGCGCTGGCTCATTTGGCGAGGCAGGCCAAAACAGCGGCGGCTTCAGGGCGGGGAGTCATTGCCAATTTCGGCGGAACGGCATTCGGGGATATTGCCCTGGTGCCAGGTCCTTTCATGAAAACCCCGAAGGGCATCCGGGATGTCGAGGAATGGTACGTGACCACGGCGATCCGCCAAGACTATGTCCATGCCATGTTCCAGAAACAGCTTGAATTCGCCTTGTTCAATCTTGAGAAGATCCATGCGGTGGTGGGAGATGCAGTGGATGCCGTTTTCCTGTGCGGAACTGATTTCGGGACGCAGAGCAGTCAGTTTTGCTCAACGAAAGCCTTTGATGAATTATGGCTTCCCTATTACCGGAAGATGAACGATTGGATCCACCAGAATACGACTTGGAAGACATTCAAGCATTCCTGTGGAGCGGTGGAACCGTTCATGGAGCATTTCATCAAGGCCGGCTTTGATATTATCAATCCCGTCCAATGTTCCGCGACGGGGATGGATCCCCAGGTGCTGAAGGCCAAGTATGGCGACCGTCTGGTATTCTGGGGCGGCGGGGTGGACACCCAGAAAGTGCTCCCGTTTGGCACTCCGGCCCAGGTGCGGCAACAGGTATTGGAAAGATGCAAGATCTTCTCGAAGCGCGGGGGATTCGTCTTCGATGCCATCCACAATGTCCAGGCGCGTACCCCGGTGGCGAACGTGGTGGCCATGATCGAGGCCGTTCGCGAGTTCAACGCCTAGAGGGGTGCCATGGCAGGCGGGGCGTATCTTCCGAGATCAACATGATGCAAGAATGCATTGTGGAAGGCGTTGGCGTGT
>CAZZBA010000019.1:0-6082 GCA_964652765.1 uncultured Victivallales bacterium
CCGGGGGGCGCAGTTAGTTTGTCAATTCACCCCCCGAAAGAAAGATTCACGGGCAACCGTTTTTTCTTTGACCCGGGGCGGATTATCCGTATGATGTCCGGTCTTGCTGTTAATTTTATTACGCGCCCGGCGGGGGTGCATGAACGAATCAAGGGTATTATTGTGACGAAAATCATATTGGGACTTCCAAAGGGCAGCCTCCAGGAGGCGACGTACGCTATCATGCGCAAGGCGGGGTTCACCGTCAGCTCGGGTTCGCGCTCGTACATGCCGCACATCGATGACGACCAGATCGAGGCGCGCCTCATCCGTGCCCAGGAAATCAGCCGCTATGTCGAGCTGGGCATGCTCGACGCCGGTATCACCGGTCATGACTGGATTGTGGAGAACGGGTCGGACGTGGTCGAGGCTGGCGAGCTGATCTATGGCAAGCAGGGCTTCCGCCCGGTGCGCTGGGTGCTCGCCGTGCCGGAGGATTCCCCCATCAAGAGCGTAAAGGACCTCGAAGGCAAGCGCATCGCCACCGAAGCCGTCGGCATCGCCCGCCGCTATCTCGAGGCGAACGGGGTCAAGGCCGAAGTCGAGTTCTCCTGGGGGGCGACCGAGGTCAAGGCCCCCGAACTGGTGGACGCCATCATCGAGCTGACCGAGACCGGCTCCTCGCTGCGGGCCAACAAGCTGCGCATCGTCGAGACGATACTCTCATCGACCACGCGGGTGATCGCCAACAAGAAGGCGTGGGCGGACGCGGGCAAGCGCGCGAAGATCGAGCAGATCATGCTGCTGCTCGGCGGTGCCCTGGCGGCCGAGGCCAAGGTACTGCTCAAGATGAACGCGCTGACCGCATCGGTCGAGAGAATAACCAGCATCCTGCCCTCGCTGCACGCCCCGACAGTCAGTCACCTGCAGTCGGAAGGTTGGAGCGCCATTGAAACAGTCGTCGACGAGGCGGTCGTACGCGAAATAATCCCGCGGCTGAAGCAGGCCGGGGCTGAAGGCATCATCGAGATTCCCTTGAACAAGGTAATCTCTTAAGTAAACAGGACCAGGAGGACCACAGTGGGTTCAATCAAGAAAAAGCGCCGGAAGAAGATGACGAAGCACAAATACCGCAAGCGGATGCGGGCGGATCGTCACAAGAAGAAATAGTCCGGCCGGGAGGCGTTTCATGCGGATCTGGCGTATCCTTATATGCTGCCTGCCGCTGATGCTGACGGGCTGTATTTCGAGTGTGGACAAACCGGCGATATCTCCGGATATCGCCGGTTCTGTTGTGCTTTCGCCTGACGATGAAACGCTGGCGCAGGCACTGGCACGCTTTGGGCAGGCACGGATCTACGAGGGAGAGGAAGGCCCGAACTCGACCAATGCTCTGGCGGCCTACCAGCAGGCTTTGGCTGCGGATCCGGCCAATCACGACCTGGCCACGCGGATAGCCATGCTCGCACTGCGGCGCAAGGAGCCCGACGTCGCGATCGCGACACTGGAATCCTCCTATCGGCAAGACCCGCGTGACTACGCGCGTACCGTCGATCTGGCAGCCGCCTACCAGGCGGACAACCGGGTCGAGGAGGCCATCGCACAATACCGCAAGGCCCTGGCCATCGACGAGACACCTACCGCGGTCTACATCGCGCTGGCAGGACTGCTCTTCCAGACGGATCGCGATGCGAAGGCACTGGCCCTGGTCGACGACGGTTATACGCGGGCCGAGGAGCCGCCGATGCTGAGCGTCTACCTCTACGAGCAGGCCCGGCGCTTTATCGAGCTCAACATCCTCGCCCGCGCCGTCTCCTGTTTCGAGCAAATCAAGAAGCGTGATGAAAGCCAGTATCCGGGCGTACACCTGGTACTGGCGGAACTTCACCTCGCGCTCGACAACAAACCCAGGGCCATCGCCGTGATAGAGGAGGCCATGGCACACCCCGAACCCGCGCCGGAGGCATTCACCGCCATGGCGCTCACGCTCTACCCCGAACAGGCCGAACGGGCGGTCGCCGTGCTGGAACAGGCCGAGCAGCGGTTTGGCGAAAACCCGAATGTGCTTTTCGCCGTCGGCACGATCCATAGCGAGATGGATCGGCCTGCCGATGTCGTGCGTCTGCTGGAAGAATCCCGGAGACTGGCGACGGAGCAGGCGGTGGAAGAGAAAGCCACGCCATCCTTCACCGAACCCTTCTACCTGATCCTGGCCGCCGCCTACGATCAACTGGACCGGCGAGGCGATGCCGAAGCGCTGCTCGGCGAATGTGTCGGGCAAATGCCCGACAGCCACCGCTCACTGAACTTCCTCGCCTATCTCTGGGCCGAGGAGAACCGCGAGCTCGAAAAGGCACTGGCCTACAGTGTCCGCTCACTGACGCATGACCCCGAGAATGCCGCCTATATCGACACGCTGGGGTGGATCTACTACCGCATGGGACGGTACACCGAGGCCCTGCAGACCGTCACCAAGGCATACTCGGTTGCCGGTGACGATGCCGAGATCCTGCTGCACCTCGGCGACATCCAGGCGGCCCTGGGCAACACCGACGCCGCCATCGTCCACTGGCGGAAAAGCGTTGACCTCGACCCTACCCCCGCCAACCGGGCTGCCAAGCAGCTCGAAAGCCATTGACAACAACAAACCTCTCACCGGATACTGACGGGACAGACACCCCGCCAGTCCTACGGTGACCACAATTTTAGGGCACCCCCCTTCCCGCCCCACTTCCATGCCCGAACGGTGTGGAAGTTGTTTCATCTGAAAACTTTATGCCGATGACAAGCGTGTGCGCAGGTTCGCCCCCCATCTGGCTGACCCCGCCCATTCCCGCAACTGGGGGGAGAGCGTCCTCGCGAGCCGCGCCCGTCTTACCACCGTTTCACTCAAATCGCGAAGCGGCCCGGCTTCCGCCCGTTCAACGGGGTAATCGCATAGCGCAGCCGATAGATTCCTGGCAGCACCTTGTACTGTTCCAGTGTATCGGGGCCGCAACTGGCGGTTCCCAATCCACGCTGGCGGGCATCCAGCAGCACGGTGATCTCCGGACGCGTCGGCACGTCGTACGTGTGAAAAGCCGGCGTCAGGTCCGCTGGTGTGAAATGATGGGCACTGAAGCCGAAAACATCCCCGCGCGTCTGGAAATGCACGCCGGTCCTGGCTGCATTACTAAGGCTGAACCAGGTGACATCCGTCTTGTTGCCGTTCTCCTGCGGGACAATGTAAGGGAAGTACTGCCCGGCAACGGTGCCGTTGTAACGCCCGATCTCAGCCGCGTGGCAGCGGTCAATATAGTTCTCGAACGGCCCGCGCCCGTACCAGTCCAACTGCTCAAAGCCTTCCGCCACGGTCAGCATCACGCCCAGACGGGGCACATCCATCATGCCCTCTCCAAAACTGAACACGTGGTCGCAGAGGATCAGCCCGCCCGCCGTGAAGCGGTAGCGATTCTCGACCTCGAATCGCCCATCACCCTTGCTGCAGGCATACACCAGGCGGCTGTCCAGCACCAGATCCGCCCCCACGCGCTTCTCACTGACCGAGCCGACCGACGCCGTCAGCGCATCATACCCGGCCAGCATCCAGCGTCCCAGCGGCTTCCATTTGGCCGACCACTGGTCCGCCTTGCCCTTGACGCCATCATTGTCAAGCGGCCCGCGCCAGATATTGAAGGACGGACCCGCTGTGATCACCGGCATTCCCCCGACCGAGACCGACACCAGCGCGCCGGTCTGCGGATCCACCTGAGCCACGACGCCGGTACCGCCAAGCGTGACGGAACCGCCTTCGATCGCAACCGGCATCTTGGACGACCGCACCGCGGCCGATGGCAGTGCCGTCTTGCCGGCAAACGGCATACGGAACTGCTCGGACGCGACCTCGTGCCCCTTGCCGCACCAACCCTGCGCAGTCCGCGTCCGGAACGTAACCCGCAGCCATGCCTCCTCGCCCGCACCCATGGTGGCTGGCGGCTTCACCGGCAGACGCAGCGTCTTGCCGCTTTGCGGGGCCAGATCGAGCGCTGGCAGCACACCGCGCTGCATAGGCCGCCCGTCAACCAGCAGCGTCCATTCCCCAGCCAACCAACCGAGCGGTCGGAAAAATGCGGCATTGAATGCGTGGATCTCGCCCGCGACCTTGCCAGCCGTGATCCAGACCGGCTGGGCGATTTTCTTGAACTCCCACATCTGCGGCTTGACCGTGCGGTCCGGCATGATCATGCCGTTGCAGCAAAAGTTCGCGTCATTGGGTTCATCCCCGAAATCGCCGCCATACGCCCAGAATTCCTTGCCTGTCGCCGGATCGGTCTTGCGGATACCCTGCTCGATCCAGTCCCAGATGAAACCGCCCTGCAGGCCGCGATGGGCATAGATCGCATCCCAGTAATCCTTGAGGCAGCCGCACGAATTGCCCATGGCATGGGAATACTCGCACATGATGAACGGGCGCCGGCCGTCATAATCCGCGCTTTTTGGACTCTGCCCTGCAAACGCCACCAGGTCCTTGATCGCCGGATACATCGGGTTCTGAAGGTCGTTGGAGCGATCACCGCCTTTGTCGTAAGCGTTGCCTGACTGATTCCACTTGTGCTTGAGCGCCCCTTCGTTGTGCAGCGGGCGGCTGTCGTCATAACCGCGCACCCAGTCGGCGGCGAGGTCGTGGTTGACGCCATAGCCGGACTCGTTACCCAGGCTCCAAGCGATCACCGAGGGATGGTTCTTGTCGCGCAGCACCATCCGCTGCACGCGCTCCAGGAACGTCCGGCGCCAGCGCGGATCGCGGCAGAGCGTGCTGTAGTTGGCGTGCGATTCGATATTCGCCTCGTCGACGATCAGGATACCGTATTCATCACACAGGTCCAGCCACATCGGATCGTTCGGGTAATGCGAGGTGCGCACCGCATTGAAATTGAACTGCTTGAGCAGGCGGATTTCCTCCAGCATCTTCTCGCGCGGCACGGTCTTGCCCTGATCAGGATCGAAATCGTGACGGTTGACCCCCTTGATATAGACGGGCTGGCCGTTGAGCAGCAGCTCGCGGTCCTTTACCTCCACCCGCCGGAAGCCGACACGACAGGAGGTGTGCTCGACGGGCTTGCCATCCGGTGCCAGCAGCGTGACCACCAGCGTGTAGAGGTTCGGGCATTCATCGGACCAGAGCGCCGGGCGCTTGACCGCGGCCGTGATCTCGCCCTGGTAATTCTGCTTGCGATAGGAATTCGAGATGGACACCGATGGCAGCGTCTTGAACACCGGCTTGCCAGCCGCATCGAAGAGCTGCACCTCCACGGTATGCGCACGCCGCGGTTCATGCGCGGGAAGATCGGTGTCGGGTTCGGTCGTGAAATTGATCGATGTGGTCACGCGAAGGGTCGCGTCCTTGCCGTCGGCATCCGGCTCGCCCTTGGCGAAGACATCCTCGATATAGGCGGAGGCGGTGCTGGTGAGCCGGACCGGACGATAGATGCCAGCCATCCACCAGTGATCCTGGTCCTCGACATAGGAGCCATCGCTGAAGCGGATGCAAACCACCACCAAGGTGTTCTCCCCTTCCTGCAGATAGCGGGAGAGGTCAAACGCCGATGGCAGGCGGCTATCCTTGCCCATGCCGACGAAAGCCCCGTTGAGGTAGACGCAGAAACAGCTCTCGACGCCCCCGAACTCGATCACCGTGCGGCGTCCCGCCCAGCCCGCAGGCAGCGTGAACCGCGTGCGGTAAACCCCGGTCGGATTGTGATCCGCAGGCACCACCGGCGGCTTGTTCTCGAATGGCATGACGACGTTCGTGTAGTGCGGCTTGTCCCAACCCTGCATCGTCCAATTGCCGGGCACGGTTATGGGCGACCAGCCATTCTCCCCATCCGCCGACAGTTCCATCATGCCAACGGCATCCGGACTATCGAAATAGCGGAAGTCCCACTGCCCGTCCAGCGACTGCACCCAGGGGGACTTGGCAGGGTTGACCGTCCGCGCCTGCGCGGCCGTCTTGAACGGGGAGAGCGTTGAGCGCATGGGCAGGCGGTTGATCTCGGTAAACTCGGGAACTTCCCAGAAAAGGGGCGACAAAGGATCCGTCATCATGATTTTACTCCCTTATTTT
>CAZZBA010000019.1:6092-26624 GCA_964652765.1 uncultured Victivallales bacterium
GCGGGCTTGGTTTCCTTCTTCTCGGTCTTTTCCGTCTTGCTTTCCGTGGATGGTTTGGATTCAGCGGCGCCGCTATCCTTCTTGGCCGCCGCGTGGTAATCGCTGCTGCGGTAATCGGTCTGGTAGAAACCACTGCCCTTGAAGATAATGCCAGCCCCTCTGCCCAGCAGCCGTTTCACCTTGCAGCGGCACTTCGGGCATCGTTTCAAGGGCTCGTCCTTCATGCTCTGGAATTTCTCGAAGCAGTGACCGCATTTCGTGCACTCATACTCATACGTCGGCATAACAGCATTCCTTCCGGTGTCTTGTGTGGCATCCGAGAACGCTATAGACCACACACATGGAAGTCAAATGCAAATCCAGCGTGAACGCGCCCACAAAAAGATTGTCGAGCGTGGGCAAATATGCGAAAACATTCTTGTCTGACCCTTAAATGAAGGTGCTGAATGAAACAGTTGGCAATAGCGATCAGTACGGCATTCATGCTCACGGCGGTGACCGCGCAGGCCGGGATGGCGGACGTGGGACTTCGCGGCGGCTATATGCGCATGTCCGAAGCAAAACAACCATGATACAAACCAGTGCCCCGGGTAGTCTCATGATCACCGGCGAGCATGCCGTCCTGCACGGTGCGCACGCTCTTGTTGGTGCCATCGATTCGCGGGTCCGGGTCACGCTGGATCGGCGCCTCGACCGGGCCGTCGTGATCCGTTCCGCCCTGGGAACGCGACACATGCTACTTGCCGCACCGGACCTCTCGCCGCCATTCCAGTTCGTCGGCTTTGCCATTGCCGCGTTTGCCGACACCTGCCCGTCGGGCTTTGATCTCGATATCCGGGCCGACATGCGTGCCGATACCGGTCTCGGGTCTTCTGCCGCGGTCACCGTAGCCACACTGGCCGCGCTGCACGTTTTCTGCCATCATGCCCCTCCGCCCTCCCCTGACGATCTGCACCGCCAGGCGCTCGATATCGTGCGCCGCGTGCAAGGGGCCGCCTCCGGAGCGGACCTGGCTGCCGCCGTCTGGGGCGGCGTGCTGCTCTACCGGCAGACACCCGAGGTCATCTGCCGCCATGGCATTTTTCCACCGGTCACCCTGGCCTACGCCGGCTACAAGACCCCCACCGCCGAGGTCATCCGGCAAGTCGAATCCCGGAGGGCATTCGCCGACGACGGTTTCCGCGACCTTTACGCCCGAATGGACGCCTGCAGCCTTGAAGCCAGCCAGGCTTTTGCGGCCACCGACTGGCGGCACCTTGCCGATACGCTCACCAACGCCCAGAGCCTGATGGAGCAACTCGGCGTCTGCGACCCGACGCTTGCCACCATGATCAGGACCTTGCGCGAGCAGCCCGGCATTGCCGCCGCCAAGATCTCCGGATCGGGCATGGGCGACTGCGTGCTGGCGATCGGGGCACTGCCAGACGAGTCGGCATTCCCTTACACGCGAATCCCGGTGCAATTCTCCACGCAGGGGGTCACGCTGGAATCCGTTTGTATTTTCAACTGAATTCAGGCAGTATGCCGCCACGGTTCAACTCAACACATGAAGGTTCCGATATGAAGACACGACTTTCCCTGTTTTTGATCACGGTTCTGTTGATGGGGCTCGCCGCCATCGCCGACGCCCAGCAAACATTCACCCTGAGGGGTGTCCGGTCCAGCCAGGACTACGGACCCTTCGACTTCCGCCACGGGGGACAACTGAAGCTTGAGTCCGGCGTCTTCAAGCTCAATATCCTTGCCGACGGACGTGCCTTCACGCTGGTGGATACCGAGACCGGACTGGCTTACGGCGTCTACGAGCTTGTGCTCGGGCGCATGATCGACATCGGCGAAATCCTGTTCACCATCACGAGCGTCAGTGCGCCACCCGCCATGACAACCCTGACACCGACGCCATCGCTACTGGATGATACGGAGTTCGCAATCGAGATGACCCTGCTGCACCAGACCGCCTACGACTGGGAGATCAACGGCGAGAGCGGCGGGGACAATGATATTGAACGTGGCGGCGTGGCACTGAAGGGACGCAAGGGAATCGTGACACTGAAGGTCGGCCTGACGACCGATGCCGAATGGAACCATACCATCGCTGGCGATGGCGATATCTTCGAGAATGCGGAATTGACCGACGGCATCGGCTGGTTTACCGCCGTTGGCCTGAGGGTCCCTGTATTCCAGGAAGGTCGCTGGTCCGGTATAGTCCACGGCGAGGCCGTGTATAGCCGTGAGGAGTTATCACTCAAGTACGGTGCCTGGGAACTTGAATCCATTACCACGACGACCGATACCAACGCGCTGACGAATGCCGTCATCGTAACGGAGAACCGCAGCTACAACAACATTGATGACGACGCAACGCTGACGGAAACTCTGGTGTCTGTCGGCATCGAGCTTGCCTACAACGCCCCGGCCTGGTCCTGGTATGCGGGTCTTCGGGCTTTGCCGTGGTCCGACACCTCGCTGGATGCCGTGATTCTCTCCGACGACAGGCGTTACGAGATTACGTTCGAACGCAAGGATCCGGTCATGGCTTACGGCGGGATCGGCTTAACGATAATGGGTATCAAGACCTACATTGAAGTCGAAGGTGGTGGCGAAATTGCCGTCCGCCTCGGTCTCTCGCGTGCATTATAGCTGGCGACCATCGCAAGACAGCCATTTGAATCCTCTCAGGAGTTCATCATGAGTTACACGCAAGCACAGGTGGCCAAGGCGATTGACCATGCCGTATTGAAACCCGAGATGACCGCATCGGATGTACGTCGCCATGCCGCCATCTGCAAGGCGCGCGGAATCGGTGCGCTTTGCGTCCGGCCAAGCGACGTCAGCCTCGCCGCCACCGAGCTTGCCGGCAGCAAATGCCAGGTCTGCGCCGTGATCGGGTTCCCCCACGGGGCCGCCCGCAGCGAGGTCAAGGCGCTGGAGGCGGAACTAGCCATCGCGGACGGGGCCACCGAACTTGACATGGTGATGAATATCGGACGCTTCCGATCCGGCGACCACGTGGCTGTCCGCCGGGATATTGAAGCTGTGGTCGCCGTCGCCCGCCAGGCAGGCGTGCTCGTGAAAGTGATTTTGGAGACCTGCCTGCTGACGGCGGACGAGATCGCCACCGCCTGTCGCCTTGCCAGGGATGGCGGCGCGGACTACGTCAAGACATCGACCGGCTTCGCCAGCGGCGGGGCCACACCCGAGGCGGTCGCCATCATGCTCGACACGGTTGGCAAGGATCTCAAGGTCAAGGCCTCCGGCGGCATACGCGACTGGAAAACCGCCATCGCCTACCTCGACCAGGGCTGCTCGCGCCTCGGGATCGGCGATTCCGAGACCGTACTGGACGGCGGATGTTCGAAAACTGGCTACTGAAACCCTGGAAAACGAAAGAAACCATTATGGACTATAAACTGTTCTTCTCCACATTCCTGCTGATCTTCCTGGCCGAGCTGGGAGACAAAACGCAACTGGCGGCCATGGCCAGAACGGCCACGGCGGACGCCTCCAAATGGACTGTTTTCAGCGCCGCCGCCGCCGCGCTGGTGCTGTCAACGCTGATTGCCGTCCTGGTCGGCTCGGCCTTGACACGGGTGATCCCCGAACATGTGATCCGCATGGGGGCCGCCGTGCTTTTCATCCTTTTCGGGATCCTGCTGCTGCGCGACGGACTGAGCCGCCGTGCACAGTTCAAGGCCCCCGCCACAGCCATCTCGGCCGCACCGTCCGGCATGCTCGCCCGCGTGGTCCTGCGGGCCGCCGCCGAATTCGAGCATGCCGCCGCCGCCGATTACCGCGAGCTGGCCCGGCAAGCCGCTACACCCGCCCTGCAGGCGATGTTCACCAACCTGGCCCTGGCGGAAGACGCGCATTACGAGAGGTTGACACACGCAAGGGACAGTCATGGCGAAACCCCGATCACCGCCGAGGTGGTAACCAGCCATCCGGAAGATGCACTGAAACACGATGTTGCCGCCGCCACGGATCCCGTGCTGGAACACGCCATCGAGCACGAGGAAGCCACCGCCGCCTTCTACGAGGCACTTGCCGAGGATACCCCGATCCCTGCCCTGCGCCGCATATTCCTGTCGCTGGCATCGGAAGAGCGGCAGCACGCAGCCACACTCGCCAGCGCCCGGCAAGCACATCCGGCATGAGAGTCTGGAACTTATGATCTAGGCACAAGCCGCATGCGGCGAAATACCTGCAGGCCCACGCCGAACGCGGCAGCCAGCATGAGAATTTCCGCAGGCTCCGGCACCATCAGGGAAAAATCGTCTATGCCATAGCTAGCGGCCCCAGCGACCGGCAGCCCGATATAGACACCGATCCAATCGATCGACGACAGGTTCGCGAGGAACTCAGCAGGATTTCCAAGCCCGTTGCTATTCCAGTCGCCTCCGTCGCCAAAGGACGCTGTCCGCAATGTCTGCCAGCCACTGCCATTAACCGGCGATGGATTTACCGCATATGCCCAGACATTGGTGCTGCCATCGGCACCCCAGCGGACTTCCAGCGCCGTCGGATCTGTACCATCCGACCAGAAATCGAACTCGATCCAGGACTCTGAACTCCACGTGCCCGCAAACAAGTCTTGCGTACGCCCGGAAACAAGCACAGACAGGGGATCACCAGAAGCATCAAAGCCGATCAGCAGCGAACGATCCTCAATGGGCCCGGTAATCGACACCGCCACATCTCCGTCATCAGCCACCCACGGCGTATCCGGCGGGTTCGTATCCCAGTCGATTATGCCAACGGTCGTGCTGGCAAACGACGCCGCAGCGCCCATCATCAGTACCGCCAGCACCGTGACAACCGCCCTGCCCGACACCGTTTTCCGCACGAAACACGTCATAGGAATCCTGCTCCATCCTTTAACAATGACAATATGTTAGCATCATTCCTGCCAGAACGCCAACACGATCTTATGTCGATAGAAAGAAAACGGCGGCTCGGATAAAATCCGAACCGCCGTTAGTGCGATCTGCTTAGAGCTAAACAAGGATCTACTTCATGCCCGCGAGATTCTCTTTCGCGATATCGATTAACGCCATGCCAGACTTGTCTTCCTCACCAGTGGCTGCACCAACTTTATCTTGCACCCCGCTGTTGATCACTTTGACGTACATTTCCCTGGCTTCCTTGTTGCGACCTGTTTTCTCATACACAACACCGAGATTGAGTATCGCGTACAGGTTGTTGGTGTTGATGGCCAGCGACTCGTTAAAGTACTCCTCTGCCTTGACCAAATCGTTATCATTCAGACACTTGAACCCCTTATCCATAACGCGCATATCCTTCGTCATGCACCCCGCGGTGGCGATCGCACCCAGAATGCACATACCCGCAACGAATTTCTTCATTTTTCCTGCTCTCCTTGTTGTTTTATTACTCACCCGACTATATTCTTACTCAATGCAACGATAGGTAATAACAATTCGATTCCATTGTCAACAATATTTGCCCAAAAGACCTTGCTACGGGTGCACATGTCCGCGCAGGTGATACGGCAGTCACCCTCACACTGGTATCAGCGCTTTGGATTGCTGCCGCTTCTGGCCAGAACCTTCAGTGTGGGCGAAAATGATGCCGATTTGCATAAGACCGAAAATAATCAGATTTTTTTTGTTTGGCGTTGACATTGAACGACAGAATCTGCAAGATAAGCCCAAGTTCAATAAACAAAGTGTTAGGTTTGTTGGTTCGAAGTTAAAAAGGTTAAACAAACAGATAAGGGATGCATATGAAAACGACGATGATGATGACAGTGGCCATGCTGATGGCCTCCACAGCACTGGTGAGTGCGGCGGATGGAAAACGGATTCCGACCCTGAAGGTCGGCAAATGCGAGATCACGTTGCTCGAGAGCAACGGGATCAAGCCTCTCGAAGGAGCAAAGCTTGACCTGAATCAGGCCGTAGATGGCAAGACCGTTGTCTCGGCGGTGGCCAACAAATCCGGACTCTGCGAGATCACGGTTGCCGAAGGGCGCTACATCCTCAGCATCAACGAGAAGCCGATCACGCTGATCAATGCCGCCAAGGATGGCGAAATGGCCTGGGCCCGGATCGTCCTTTCTGAGTCGCCGATGATGATCGGCGGCGCGGTGGGGGCGACATCCACAGTTACGTACATGTTTATGGGAGTCAAGTACACAACATTGGCGGCCGCCATCGCGGCAGCAACCGCCGCTGGCGTGGGTGTTGACCAAATCGTTCAGAACAACGAAGGCGGCAGTGACGAAGGCCCCGGCCCATCACCGTCACCGTCACCGTCGCCCACGCCCGATGACGATGACGACGCGCCCGGGGTCAGCCCCTGATTCACGATGTCAAGTTGTGGTTGAAGCATGATGAGTATTGACGGCATGCCGCTTTAACAAACGAAGCCGCATGCCGTTTCTTTTTGCAGGTGATTTATGAAAACCGCGTTTCTCGTCCCCGTCCTGATGATCACGGTACTGGCGTCCGGCTGCGCCACGCATGGCCGGCGTTCCGCCACGGCAATTCCCTCCCAAGCCACAGGCGGCAACATGCCGACAACCGCCTTCAGCGACGAGGTCAGCCGGGATATTGTGCACCAGACGCAGCAATTGCTGGCCCTGCGCGAAACCGACTACCGCATCGGCCCGGATGACGTGCTGGTAATCAGCATTTTCGAGTGGGAATTGAGCGAGGAGACCAAGACGCTTGAATTCCGAGTCTCGCAAACCGGCGTGATCTCGCTGCCATCGATCGGTGTGGTGCAGGTTGGCGACAAAAACGTTCAGGACATACAGACCGTCATTGAACGACAGCTTGCCGAAAAGGGCGTTCTGCAGAATCCGCGTGTCGGCGTGGCCGTCAAGGAATTCCGCAGTCGCCGGATCGCCGTCATCGGCGAAGTCAACCAGCCGGGCGTCTACGCCATCCAGCAGAACGTCACGACGCTGATGGATATGCTGACGCTCGCTGGCGGACCGACACGCAGTGCCGGCCAGATTGCCCATATCCTGCGCAAGGAAAAAGGACGGTTCGACCCGGTTCGCATCACCGTCAACCTGAAACAGCTTTTCGAGGAGGGCATTTTCGATCTCAACGCCGTACTCCAGGGCGATGACATCGTTTTTATCCCGAACGCCCCTCTGATTTATGTCTACGGTAGCGTCCGTTCACCGGGCGGCTATACGCTGAACCGTTCGATCCGGGCACTTGAGGCGGTTGCGCTGGCGGGGGGGGTTGCAAGCCATGCCGACAAGCGCCGCTGTTTCCTGGTACGGCGGGACGGCCCGATGGGCGTCGAACAGGTTATCCTGGTTGACCTGATGGCAATCGAGCGCGGCAAGCAGCAGGATGTGTTCATGCAGGAAGGCGATGTGCTGCATATACCCGACTCCTCCTTGCGCATCGCCCTGAGCGAGGCATGGAGCGTCTTCCGCGGCATCTTCACTTTTACCTACCGGCTTGACAGTAACTGAACACCACGGCGGGGCGATGGCTCCGCAGCCTGAAACCAATGCACAGGGCATGATCTATGAATACGGACCCACAATCCTTTCCAAGGCAGGACGACTACGAGACGTCGTCCTCACCCGAAATCCACCTGATGGACTATGTGCGGATCATCCTGCAACGGCTCCCACTGGCGCTGGTTATTTTTGTATCGGTTGTGTTGCTCGGCTCGGCCTATTCGTTGACACGACATCCACGCTACAGGGCCACTGCCCGCCTGCTGGTCGAGCCGGGGCAAGTGAACCTGACAGACATCAAGGGGGCCATTTACCCGGTCAGTGCTCTTGCCAGCAGACGGGAGTTCATCCAGACTCAGGTCGAGTTGCTGAAATCGCGCCCGGTTATCGAGATTGTCATTCAACGCATGAATCTGCTTGAGCACGAAGGGTTCAAGAACAGCAAGGATCCGGTCGACAGCTTCCAGCAGCTGATCACCGCCTCGCCGGAGCGCAACACCCAATTGATCAATGTTTCCATTGAACGCGAGGACCAGAATGAAGCCCAGCGCATGGTCAACACCTTGATCGCGGCCTTTATCGACAACGTTCGTACCCGTCGACTCGGCGTCTCCGAAGATGGCCTCGAACAACTGCGGGCGAAGGAAAAGCAGATGCGCGAGAAAGTGGACGCCGCCAATCAAACGCTGCAACAGTTCACGATCGATAATAACATCGTCTCCTTCGAGAAAACACAGAACGTGATCATGGATCGACTGCTGGATCTCAGCCGTCAACTCAACGCGCTACAGCCGCGCCGCATGCAGCTTCAAGCCCGTGTGGAATCGACGCGTGCCGAACTCGAGAAAGGCGCGTTGATCACGTCCTTGCCCGATGTCATTAACACCCCCATTATCCACACGCTCAAACTCTCCCTTTCAACGCTGGCCAACGAGTACAGCCAATTGGTGGAACGGCTCGGCGAGAACCATCCGACGCTGCAATCGAAGAACACCCAGATCCAGGCGATGGAGACAAAGATGGCGATGGAGGCAAATGCGATCCTTCAATCGATCAACATGCAGTATGAGCAGGTCATGGCCGAGGAAAACCTCTTGAAGGAAGCCATCAAACAGCAGGAGCAGGAAGTCTACCGTTTCAATCATCTTGCTGCCGAATACGACAAGCTAAGCCGAATCCGCGATGCCATCGAAGGACCCTACACCACCATTTCGCGGCGCATTGAGGAGATCGATATCAACCGTATCGGAGGCCAGGGGGAGAGCATCTTTATCGTGGCGAAAGCCCCCATCCCGGTCGCCCCGTCCTGGCCATCGAAGAAGAAGAACATGTTGATCACTATCCTGTTCGGTGGCGCGCTGGCCATCGGTGTGTGCTTCTTCCTGGATTACATGGACACCACCATCAAGGGCGATGCCGATGTTCGACGCCTGCTGCAAAGCAAGGTTCTGGCGGGCATTCCGAACGTCAACCAGAAGGGGGAGGTCAAGGATCAGGCCGATCTGATCACCCACGAGAACCCCCGCAGCCATACGGCCGAGGCTTTCCGGACGCTGCGCACGGCGCTCGCCTTCAGTATTCCTGGCGAGCGGGTCACCAGTGTGGTGATCGCGAGCACGCTGCCGAGTGAGGGAAAATCGTTCTCCGCCGCCAATATCGCCATCACACATGCACAGACCGGCAAGCGCACCCTGCTCGTGGATGCCGACATGCGCAAGCCCCGGCTGCATGGCGTCTTCAACAGCGTAGGAAAACAGGGGTTGAGCTCGCTGCTGCAGGACGATACCATTGACCCGAAGCAGGTCATCACCTCGACAGGGATTCCCAACCTTGACTTCATGGCCTGTGGCCCGATTCCCCTGAATCCTGCCGAACTGCTCGAGAACAGCCGTTTTGCGCGCTTGGTCACCACCCTGCGCGAACACTACGATTTCGTTGTTTTCGACTCCCCGCCGGGATTCTCGCTGGTTGATTCGCTGGTGATCGCCAAGCACACGGACGGCCTGATCCTGATTGCCAAAAGCTTCCAGACCCCCAAGTCCGCCGCCGAGCAATACGCTACCCGGTTGCGCGAAGCGGGGGTGCGGCTGCTCGGCGTCGCCCTCAACAACATGGATGCACCGCGTATCGGCTACTATTACGGCGCTTACTACCACGCCGGCCGTGCAAAATATCGGAAGTACTACCGCGAGGATGAACAATCTGCCAGCTGATTGGCAACCTCACCAGGCCAGCAACACCATGGCGCGAAAGGACTGTCAAGCGTCCGATCCCGCACGATCACCACGAGACAGGCGAGTAACACATGAACGGATTTCAACAATTCAACCTGACCCCCGAACTGCAGCAGTCCATCGCCGCGCTCGGGTTCGAAACGCCGACCCCTGTGCAGCTGGCCGTGATCCCGGTGCTGCTCGAAGGCCGGCGCAACATGGTCGCGCTCGCCCAGACCGGCACCGGGAAGACAGCGGCGTTCGGCATACCCGTGCTGCAACGGGTGGACACCGACCGAAACGAAATCCAGACGGTCATCCTCTGCCCAACCCGCGAGCTCTGCCTGCAGGTCTGCCGCGATCTCAAGCAGATCGCCAAGCATTCCAAGTCCGTGCGCTCGGTGGCCATCTACGGCGGGGCCTCGATCGAGAACCAGCTTCGCGCCCTGCGCAACGGTGTCCACATCGTTGTCGCCACTCCCGGACGCCTGCACGATATGCTGCGCCGCAAGGGGCTTGACCTCTCCCTCGCCACCTGTGTCGTGCTCGACGAGGCCGACGAGATGCTGAGCATGGGGTTTGAGGAGGATCTGAACGCCATCATGGCCGCCATCCCGGAAGGGGTACAGAAACTGCTCTTCTCGGCCACGATGCCGCGCCAGGTGGCGCAGTTGCGCGGTGCCTACATGAAGGACGCTCTCGAGATCACCATCGGTAGCCGCAATGCCGGGGCCGAGAATGTCACGCATGAATGCTATATGATCCACGAGAAGGACCGCTATCTCGCGCTCAAGCGTATCGTAGATTCCACCCCCCAGATCTACGGGCTGATCTTCTGCCGGACACGTGTGGAGACGCAGGAGACCGCGGCCAACCTGATGAAGGACGGCTACAGTGCCGACGCGCTGCATGGCGATCTGACCCAGATCCAGCGCGACCGCGTCATGGCAGCGTTCCGCGAGCGAACGATCCGGATGCTGGTCGCCACGGACGTCGCCGCCCGCGGCATCGACGTCACGAACCTGACCCACGTCATCAACTACCAGTTGCCGGATGACCTCGAAAGCTACACTCACCGCAGCGGACGCACAGGACGCGCGGGCAAGTCCGGCGTCTCGGTTGTCCTGATCAATATGCGCGAGAAATGGAAGATCAAGCACATCGAACAGCGCATCGGCAAGCACTTCGCCTACAAACCGGTCCCTTCCGGCCATGCCGTCTGCGAGGCCCAACTGCTGCAGTTCATGGAACGGGCCAAGGCGGTCACGGTCAACGAGCCCCAGATCGCCCCGTTCATGCCGGCTATCTTCGAGACGCTCGAGGGACTCACGCGCGAGCAGTTGATCAAGCATTTCGCCTCGCTTGAATTGAACCGTTTCCTGGAGTACTACCGCGACACGCCCGACATCAGCGCCCCCGTCGAGCAACGCCCCCATGCGCGGCCGGGACAGCATCCAAGGAGCGGCGGTGAAGGCCGCCGTGTCCCGCAGACCGGCGGGCGCTACGCGAAGCCGTTCCACCGCAATCCGGCAGCCCACCCATCACCTGCCGACGGCTCGCGCCGACCACCGTTCCGCAAATTCGCGTCCCCCGCCCGGGCGGCATCAACCTCGGAGCAGGAAACGGCTCATCCGCATCCGAAAGCCGCCCCTTCGCCGCGCCCCGGCGGTAGCTATTCCGGCGTGCCACAAAAACCGGCCCACCCTGCCAAAGCCGGCCATGCCGGTGCGGGACCGAAAGAACCCGCCCCGCACAAGCGCCCTAAGGTCGATAACACACCGGACTGGGTAAAGAAGATGAAACTGCAGCCCGGTACTTAAGCCATGAAACCAACCATTCAGATTGCCGCGACCACAGCACCGGACGGCACCGTGATCACCCTTTGCGAGCACGACGGCGATTATTCGATCTATGCCGGACGCCAGCAGCTCATGTGCGCGCGACAGCATGAATCAGAATGCGAACTCGCCCGTCTCGGTTGCGAACGCATCTCCAGTCACCGCACCCCGAAGCTGCTGATCGGAGGGCTGGGCATGGGATATACCCTGCGAAAGGCGCTTGATCTGCTGCCCCAGGCAGCCACGGTCGTGGTGGCGGAACTGCTGCCGGATGTCATCCGCTGGAACCGCGAGATCCTCGGGGAGCTCTGCGAACACCCGCTGCGCGACCCGCGTGTCAAGGTGCAGGCTGCGGATGTCATGGATGTCATCCGCAAGTCTCCAGACGCGTTCGATGCCATCCTGCTGGATGTCGATAACGGCCCCCAGGCATTCACCACCGGCACGAACCGCGGCCTGTACACACCATCCGGCATCAAGGCCTGCATGCGCGCCATGCACAGCAAGGGCTGCCTCGCCATCTGGTCGGCCGGCAGCGACAAGCGCTTCGAGAACCTGCTGCAGCGGCTGGGGCTGAATGTACGCGCCTACCCGGCCGCCGCGAGTAAATCATCGAAACGGTTCTCCCGTTGCATCTGGGTCGCCTCCCGCGACCCGCATTCCCTTCCCGATCCTACCACCACACCGCGGGTGAAAGCAGAAACAGAGACTGATGGAAGTTAAAACGGTGCCCTACACAACACCGGGGCTGGAATCCCCGGTCAAGGGGCGGATGGATTCCACCCACTCCCGTAACAATAGGGTGGCGTAGACCAGCAGCGCGTACCATAACGCGATGCCATCCAGCGAGATCCGCACACCCTCGGCATGCCCGTAGGGCACGGCTTCCAGCAAACGCATCGCGTCGATCACAAACAGTACGAAGACGGCATTGGCACTGTTGAATATCCCGGCCAGCCAAAGGCCGATGCCCGCGCCGGCAACC
Organism: uncultured Victivallales bacterium; assembly: GCA_964652765.1. Lineage (GTDB taxonomy): Bacteria > Verrucomicrobiota > Kiritimatiellia > UBA8416 > UBA8416 > UBA8416. The sequence goes on from CAZZBA010000019.1 coordinate 18,576, forward strand.
AGCGACAGACAGCCGGTCACGGTGATCAGGAATGACACCGGCACGACGATCAGGTTCGCGACCAGCGCAATCGGGTTAAACCGTCCGAAATAATAAAGCGATAGAGGAACCGATGTCAGCCAGGCGGCTATCGAGACCGTCGCCAGACGGCCAACCCAAATCGCGAGTGGTCGCCACCAGGGCGAGCCTTCAGTCAATCCCGGGGCCGCCAGCGGATCAGGCCGAAGCCAATGCAGCAGCATGGCATCAAGGACCGGGACAATCGCCAGGATTCCCGCTACCGCCGAAAAGGAGAGAATACAGCCGATATCGAATAGCTGGGCTGGCTGCCACACGAGAATGCCGATCGCCGCCAGTGCCATTGCGGAAACCACGTCCGGACGGCGGTGCAACGCCGGCGCAAGCAGGTAGGCGCTCGCCATCACGCCGGACCTTATCGCACTGGCACGGCAGCCGGTCGTCATGGCGTACAGCATGATCATCGGAGCCAGCGCGAACACCCAGCAGGTCCGCGGCACCCCGCACAACCCGATCGCGAAGACCAGGACGGAACACAGGATCGCGACGTGCAGGCCGCTGATCGAGAAGATATGCATGGTGCCGGTGTTGATGAACGAGCGGTTTATTTCCGGATCCAGCTGGGCACGGTACCCCAGCAGCAGCGCCTGCACCACGCCGGTCACATCGTCCATTCCATCAACCCCATGCGCCAGAATGGACGATGCCCCCCGCCGTACCTGCTGCGCGAAAGCGGGCAGATTCAATCCCGCTTGCGGGTGACGCTGCGACTGGCGCAGCCCGCCCCGGAACCGCCATTGCACCCGGCCTTTCCACACATGCCGGTTGAGCGTGCCGGTCAATGTCCAGCGTTCTCCATACACCGGTGGCTGTTTCGGCGTCCCGTAGAGCGTGACAGTCAGCATATCCTGCACACGATTTGTCACCCCGCCAAGGACCACGGTATCGACCTGCAGCCCGAAGGGAGTACGGTTGGTGGCACCGCTGCCGGACATTTCGGCCACATCACGATTGACGGTTCCACTCACGGTGCAATCCGTCCAGCGTGATACGGTCACACCCAGGGCATCATCCAGGCCGCGTCCTTCAACGGGGCGAATGGCCACGACATATCCCAGCAGGCCCATCAGGACGAATATACCAACGGCCACCAGCCGATCCTGGCCTCTCCCGTGCAGCAGCAGCATGATCAGCCATAAACAGGCACAGCAGCCAAGCACCGCTGGCAGGACGCCAGGCACGGACGGCAACACCAGTCCGCCCCCCACCCCGGCGGCGAACACCAGCCCCAGACCTACGGCGGGACGCCGCATAGACGCCACCTCCCGCTAGAATCGCTCCAGCACCGCCGCGGCGGTCTCCGCCGTCATGCTGTCGTGCATGGGCGTGATCAGGGCGATGCTCATCCGCTCGCGCACGAAGCAGGCGACTGCCAGCGCCCGGATTTCCTCCGCCGTCACCTGCTCGATCCCGGCAATCGTCTCTGCCGGATCAATAAACCGCCCGTAGGAGAGGATATTGTCGCCAATCCACATCATCTGGTGCGAGGTGCTCTCAAGCCCGAGCCGTAACTGGCCGACCATGTAATCCTTGGCCCGCCGAAGTTCGCCCGCACTGACCGCACGGGTGCGGAAGCGGTCCATCTCCCGCAGTACCAGGTCCAGCGCCTTGGCACTGCGACGGCGGTCCAGGCCAGCCGATATCTGTAGCATACCGGTCTCCTCGAACAGTTGCGTCCCCGACTGGATGGAATAGGCCAGGCCGTGCTTCTCGCGCACGACCTGGAAAAGCCGGGAACTCATGTTCTCGCCCAGCACCGTGTTCAGCACGCGCAGCACATGCCGCTGATCGTCGTGCCGTCCGAACAGCCGGATTCCCAGCGCCAGATGCGTCTGCTCGATCTCGCGTGCCAGCCCCTTGCCGCGCACCTGGCGACCGGCATTATCGAAGCGGACAGCCTTCGGCTGGCGGCCGCGCGGCAGCCCCGCGAACCAGCCGGCGACCAGATCGACACAGCGGTCATGCTCCACGCTGCCGGAAAAGGCAACCACCATCGCGGGCGCCACGTATTTCGCCGCCTTGTAGGCACGGATATCCGCCGCCGTCATCGCGCCGATGGAAGCCTCGGTGCCGATAATCGCGCGGCCGACCGGGTGCGCCGGCCAGACGCTCTCCTCGAGCAGTTCCTGCACGTACTGATGAGGCTGGTCACGGTACATCAGCATCTCTTCCAGGATCACCTGGCGCTCCTTCTCGACATCCTCTTCCGTGCATTTCGCATTCAGCACCATATCAGCGAGCACGTCAAACGACTGCTTCAGCCGGTCGAATCCCGCGCGGGCATAGTAGCAGGTGCTTTCCTGCTGCGTGAAGGCATTAAGATAGCCGCCGCGCCCCTCGATCGCCTGCGAGATCTCCAGTGCGCTGCGCTTCGGCGTGCCCTTGAAAAGCAAATGCTCGAGGAAATGGCTCGCGCCTCCCTGCGCCTTGGTCTCGTGTCGCGACCCCGCGCCGAGCCAGATACCCGTGGCCACACTCTGCACATGCGCCATCGGCGAACTGATCACCCGCACCCCGTTCGGCAGCGTGGTTAATTGTACATCTGCAAACATTCTCTTCCCCCTTACCTATAAGTTGGCCGATTTGTCATACTGCCCGTTCAATAGATTAGGGCGAAAGATTAGGGCGAAAGATAAAGGTTGCTTATGCTCCACCCTAATCTTTTGCCTTAATCTTTCGCCTTAATCTTCCCCAGTTACCCACCCGTTTTCGCACACCACAGTGGGTGGCCGGCTTGCCTTTTCCTACTTCGCCCCGGCCATCATGGCGGCCAGCGTGGTGCTTCCCTCATAGAGTGCCTTGCCGACAATAGCGCCGTAAAGATTGGCGCAGCCCAGCGCCTTCAATTGCCGGACGTCATCCGGTGTGGTCACGCCGCCGGAGGCGATCACACGGCAGCCGACCGACCGGCAGATCTCCGCCATGGCTGGCACATTCGTCCCGGTCATCATACCGTCGGTGGCCGTATCGGTGACAATCAGCAGCGGCACCCCCAGCGCATCCGCCTTGCGGGCCAGATCGACCGCGCGCATGCCCGTGGTCTCCACCCAGCCCTTGACCTGCACAAAGCCATCCCGTGCATCGATACCGACCGCCAGCCGGTGGCCGAAGCGAAGGACGCTTTCGGCCAGCGAATCGGGATCCGCGAATGCCCGCGTACCGATAATCGCGCAGGCTGCCCCCGTCTCCAGCACCCGCTGCACATCCGCGTCGCTACGCATGCCGCCGCCGATTTCCACCGGGATCTGCAACGCCGCCACGATCCGTTCGATCTGCCGAAGATGCACGGGATGCCCTTCAAAAGCCCCATCGAGATCGACGACATGCAGCCGGTCGGCACCTTCGTCCTGCCAGCGCAGCGCCATGGTCACCGGATCGTCGGCATATACCGTCACCTCGTCCGCGCGCCCCTGCCGCAGCCGCACACACTTGCCACCCTTCAAATCAATTGCCGGTAATATGATCATAAGCGTCCACCATCCCCTTCTCGCAAGCCATTACCAAAGGCAGTATTTGAACCACAGAACCCCCCCGGAAAGCAAGAACGGGTTTGATATATTCATAGTCGCAAATACCTGGCGGCATGTTCCGCGATATTCTCGCCGTCGATCGCCGAGGAGGTAATGCCGCCTGCATAACCTGCTCCCTCGCCGCATGGGAACAGCCCCGCCACCGCTGGATGCATGCCCGTCTCCGGATCACGCGGGATGCGCACCGGCGAGGAGGATCGCGATTCCACGGCAACCACGATCGCCTCGTTGGTAAGATACCCGCGCAGGGGCCGGTCAAACCGCCGCAACGCCTCGCGCAGCCGCCCCGCCAGCATCGGCGGCAGCCATTCGTGCAGCGCGGATGACACCACCCCCGGCAGATACGAGCAGGCCGGCAGATCGGACGAGACCCGCCCCGCCACGAAATCGGCCAGGCGCTGGGCGGGTGCGACCTGCCCGCTCCCGCCATTCTGCAGGAACGCCTGGTGCTCGACCGCCTGCTGGAACCGCAGGCCGGCCAGCGGCCCGTCGCCGTAGGCCACCGGTATGTCCTCCGGCTGGATCTCGACGACAATCCCCGCATTGGCGTAGGGCGAGTTGCGTCGCGCGGTGGACATGCCGTTGACAACGATTTCCGCTTCGCCGCTGGCCGCCGGCACGATGTGCCCGCCGGGGCACATGCAGAAGGAGTACACGCCCCGACCATCGATCTGCTCCTTGAGCACGTAGGCCGCCGCCGGCAGCCACTCGCCGCGCGTCGGGCAATGGTACTGGGCTTGATCGACAAGGGCCTGCGGATGCTCCGCGCGCACCCCCATGGCAAAGCCCTTCGCCTCCAGCGCGATCCCCTGGCGGTCAAGCATGTCATAGACATCATGTGCGGAATGGCCCGTCGCCAGGATCAGCGCCGCCGCCTCGAAGGTACCCCCGCCAGCGGTCCGGCATCCGCGCACGCGCTTCCCGTCGAGCAGCAGTTCCGTCAGTTTCTGCCCGAAATGCACCTCGCCGCCATAGGCGATGATCGTCCGGCGGATGTTCTCGATCACGCGCGGGAGCCGGTCGGATCCGATATGTGGATGCGCCTCGTAGAGGATGTTCTCGTCAGCCCCGTGATGGTGGAGGATCTGCAGGATGCGGCTAATGTCCCCGCGTTTTTTTGAGCGGGTGTAGAGTTTGCCGTCGGAGAAGGTGCCCGCACCCCCTTCACCGAAGCAGTAGTTCGAGTCGGCATCAAGACCCCGGTTGCGGCACAGCGTGGCGATATCCACCTTGCGGGCATGCACATCGCGCCCCCGCTCCAGCACGATCGGCGTAAAACCCGCCGCGATCAGGCGTAGCGCCGCAAACAGCCCCGCCGGGCCGGCCCCCGCCACGAGTACCGCGGGGCGACCGCCAACCGGACGCCAGCCGAAGTCCGGCACGGCGACTGCCGGGGGCTCGTCACGGTAGACTTCCACGTGCAGATTGACCTTCGGCACGCCCCCGCGCGCATCGATCGATTGGCGCAGGATCCGCAGCCGCTTGATCTCCAGGACCCCGAATCTCAGCCTTCCCGCCACCTGGCGTGCCAGCAGCTCCGGACGCGCCGCCTGCTCCGGTGTCACCACGATTTCCAATTCCATCCGCATATCCATTACCTATTCTTGAAATGCCTCCCGTAACATGGTATAGCTTGAATCCTTTGCGTGAACCAGGGAGGCTCCGTGCATCTTAAATCGCTGGAAATAGTCGGCTTTAAAAGCTTTGCTGACAAGACAAAACTGGTCTTCGAGCCCGGAATGACCGCGATTGTCGGTCCAAACGGCTGCGGCAAGAGCAATGTTTCCGACGCGATCCGCTGGGTTCTCGGCGAGCAGAGCGCCAAGGCACTGCGCGGGGCCAAGATGGAGGATTGCATCTTCAACGGCACGCAGAACCGCAAGCCGCTGGGCATGGCCGAGGTCAACATCACCTTCACCGACTGCGAGAACGTGCTGCCGACCGACTACCACGAGGTGACCATCACCCGGCGGGTATTCCGATCCGGCGAGGGACAGTACTTCATCAACAAGACCCCCTGCCGTCTGAAGGACATCCAACGCCTGTTCATGGATACCGGCGTTGGCACCTCATCCTACTCCTTCATGGCCCAGGGGCGCATCGACCAGATCCTCAGTGCCCGTCCGGAGGACCGCCGCGAGATCTTCGAGGAGGCCAGCGGCATCACCAAGTACAAGAGCGACAAGCGCGAGGCCCTGCGCAAGCTGGAGCACACCGAGGCCAACCTGCTGCGCCTGGCGGACGTGATCCGCGAGGTCAAGCGCCAGATAGGCTCGCTCCAGCGCCAGGCGGGCAAGGCGCAGCGCTACAAGTCGCTGCGCGAGGAGATGCGCGCCCTCGACCTGTTCGCCGCGCAGTCCCGCCTGAAGGATTTCGAGAAGGCCCGGCTGGCCCGCGAGACCGAGCTCAACAGCCTGACCGAGCAGATCCGCACCGCGCACGAGGAGGTGCAGGCCGCCGACGAGCAGAATATCGAGCGGCGCGAGACCATCCTGAACATGGAACGCGAGATCGCCACGGTGATGGAGGCCGGGGTCCACGCCCAGAGCAAGCTCGACCGGACCCAGGACATGATCCGCATCAACACGCAGCGGATCGAGGAATACCGCAGCCTCGCCGAGCGCGACACCCGCGAGCTCGACGAACTGAACCGCCAGCTTGCCGACCGGACCGCGATGCTGGCCGATCTTGAAACCCGGCTCGAAGCCATGAAGGCGCAGCGCCAGGAGGCGAAACTGGCACTGGACGAATGCAGCGCCGCCTACGACAGTCATCGGCGCCAGATCGACACGGCCCGCCTGCGCGTCCAGCATCTGCGCGACGAGTCGATCAACATGGAAGCCCAGGCCTCGCGCCTGCACAACCAGCTCATGCAGATCGAGACCCAGGAGCGCACGACCCTGATCCAGCGCGAGCGGCTCACCGCCGAAAAACAGCAGATCACGGCCTCCGCCGAGGATTACCGCAAGCGGACCGAGACCCTCAAGCAGACACTGGAGATGCTCCAGGGCGGGGTCGAGGAGGTCGCCGAGCGCGGCCGCGAGATCGACCGCCGCCGGCAGGAGACACAGGCCGCCATCCGCGTGGCGCAGCAGCAGCGATCCTCGCTGCAGTCGTCTGTCGCCGCCCGCCAGGCCACCCTGGACCTGCTGAGCGATGCCGACGAGGTCCAGGGCGATTTCCCCGGCGGCAGCCGAATGCTGCTCGATCCGGCCAATCCCCTGCAGGCGGATGTCGCGACCATCAAGGGTGCCCTGGCGCAGTACATCAGCGCACCGGAATCCTGCACCCGAGCCCTTGAAACCGCACTACGCGCGATTCTCGATGCCCTCGTGGTCGGCAACGCCCAGGCCGCGCGCGAGCTGATCGCCCGCGTCGCCGCCGCGCAGCAGGGCGCCGCGCGCCTGGTGGCCTTGCCCGATCCAGCCAGTGCCCTGCCCGCCCCCGCCGTACCCCCTGGGATGACGACACTGGCCTCGCGGCTGACTACCGAGAATGACACCATGCGCAGCCTGGTCGATCGCCTGCTCGGGACGACCCTGCTGGTCGAGTCGCTTGAGCAAGTCCCCTCCACGCTGCCCGCCGGTTTCTCGGTAGTAACCGCCGATGGCATCCTGATACGCGAGAACGGCGTGCACGAATTCTGGATGAGCGAGCCCGGTGCCACCAACCCGCTGCGCCGCAAGCACGCGATCGACATGGCCCGCCAGGAAATCAGCCGCCTGCAGCAGGAGATCTCCGGTTGCGACGAACACCTGCGCGAACTGCACACCACAGTGGAAATGCTCGAAAGCCAGGCGGCCGACAGCCGGCACGACCAGGATGCGCGCCGCCGCGAACTCGCCCAGAAGGAGGGCGAGTCGCAGATGATCGCACGCGAGTCGAAATCCACCGGACAGCGGCTCGAAACCGTCACCTGGGAATTGGAGGAACTCAACCGAAAGGGCGGCACCTGGGACGAGCAGAAGCAAACCCTTTCCTCCCAGCAGGTCGAGATCCGCCAGAGGCGCGAGGCGGCCTCGGTGGAGATCTCGGAGCAGAACCAGGAATTGCAGAAGCTCGAAGCCCGCCATAGCGAACTCCAGGTGCAGATGACCGACCGGCGCGTGTCTTTTGCCGGTACCGATCACCGCGTCGAGCAGTACACCGCCCAGCGCGACGCCGTCACCTCCCGCATGCCCGAGATCCAGGGTGCCCTGCGCGGGCGCTCGGAAGGCATCCAGAACTACGCCGCCAGTATCGAGCAACTGACCCGGACCGTGCAGATCGCCACGGACCAGCTCGGGGAACTCGAGGCCGCCGTGATCGTCAACAAGGAGCGCGCCGACACCCTGCGCCGCGCCCGCGCGGCCGAATCCGAACAGCTTGCCGAACTCGAACGCATGCTCAATACCGCCCGTCTCCAGCTCGAGCAGCAGCAGGAACACAAATCGAAGGTCGA
>CAZZBA010000020.1:0-26027 GCA_964652765.1 uncultured Victivallales bacterium
TGAAGGATCCTCCTTGAGAATATTTACCGTCGATGACCACAGCCCCGTGAAACTCATTCGAAGATCCACGGGGGCCACGGCCAGGTACACTTTCATTGCGCCAGTGAAGTTGAGCATCTATACCGCTCCCGCCACGCCACGCACCAGCGCAATCAAATCCTCGCGCCTGCCCTCGTGACGAATCCCGACGCGGGCCCCGTTTGGAAACATGATCTCCACGGCCGCTGATGTGTCAGCAGCAACCTCCACTTGCGCAAACACCGCCGATGCATCCCGCGCGGCAGGTAAGTTGCGCCACCCCATGAAGGTGCCCAGGTTAATGCACTCCCGCTCGCAGAAAGCCTTCTTCGACATCCCGCTTGCCGCATGTTCACGAATCAATCGCACCCGGTCCCCGGCGCTGTAACGCCGAAGGACTCGCCGTCCCTGTGATGGTTGTTCTTCATTCATGCATACGGTTTATCACCAACCGCAATGGCTGCATAGGGGGTGCTCCACCGGACGCTTACAATTCGGCAGAAAATACGACCACAATTCGGCTCGCAACAGATACCGAGCCGCGATAGCGGCGAGGGCCGGGGCAAGGCAGCTAAAACAGTAAAGGGAAAGCTCGTAAAATCCACTTGTCGAATGTGTAGATGTGGCCCCTACTCACACGCTTCGATACGATATGCAATGAATTTGAGCGCCAAGGGCTTGTACCCATCGTAATCCAAGTACCTGAAGACACACCATTGATTCACGGGTAGCTCCAGAAGCACCTTGTGGGCAAGGGTGTACGTGCGACCTCCTTTGTCGGCTTCTTCAAAGACCATCGGTATGCCGCCTCGGCATTCGAGATCGATACGTACTCTCCCGGCTCGACTCTCATGCAATGTCGCCGTTCTGATGATTGCGGTTTCGCTGACTAGTACACGTGCGGGCATTCCCTTGAGCAAGAAACGGCCTGATGTTCTGCACTGGACTTTCTTCTCAGACTCCCGCTTGGCGACAAGCACTTCGGGCGAGAACGTAATAACCCCAATGTCTTCACGGTTCGTAACGCTGCCCATCTCCTCCTTGCTAGGAAAGGCGACAGCAGTATCCGGATACGTTTTATTGAAGTCGGCAGACGAGGGGCTCCACTCGAATAACGCGGGTGGGGACGGTGTCCCAGTGACCTGCAAGACTACCATTCGCAGAAGGTATCGATGCGAACTGGATGCACTGCACGAGCACAAGACAAGACAGAGAAGAACTCCCAGTACGTAGACCGTTCGCATGATCGCACACGAGACGATTGCGAGCGGGATTGGTGTCCTTCTTCGCATCAACTCAGTCCTCGGTTGCGGAGCTGCTATTGACGCCACCCGATGACACGTCCATATTCACCTTGACCGTGATCGTCTTGGAGCTGTGGCTGCATGTGCATCCAGACTCACTCGTGACAGTGATCTTGACTGTGAGTTCCCTGGTCGCCGTCCTGAGGAGCCACGGCGAGACATCCGTTCTCCTCAGCCACAGTCCCGGACTATCGGGATACGCTCCATTTGTAGGGCTCATCGTTCGAGGGGGATCCAAAGCGTCGGTTCCCGAACACGGCCCCCAGCAATCCCCTGTGATCGTCCAAGGTTCAGTAGTTGTCAGCGTACAATTGCCTTCCTTGTCTTCTGGACCCCATGACATGGAAACATCAATGTGGAAACTGTGTTTCGCGAGTTGTGAATACGGCCAGGTGCTTGTTTCGTCTACTGGATCGCGTCCGTCGTCGACGAAGGTCAAGTCCTCAACGCAGCAGCAGCCGCACTCCGCACTTCCGCGTGGAGGAGTCCCCATCAAACCAAGACCATCAATCCATCCGATGGGTGCATTGTGGACGTAAGCATAGAGATTTGGTCCTCCGTGAATGCCGATCGGATCCCTTGATGGCCACCTTCCTAGTTCCGTACTCAGATACCTGTAGCCGTAATAATAAAGTCCCGTCTCCTGGTCGAGGTATTTGCTGGAGAACCAGAAGCGGAAGTCGTTGATCTTCGGTCCGCTGGCAATGATGGTGTTTCCGAATGGATCGAATTCCCGGTGCGCCACGACAACGCCGTTGGTGTCGACATAATCTGTAATGTTGCCGTTGGCATCCGTGGCGGGGTAATACGGCACGCCGTTTTCTATTACGCACAGAAGCCCGCCAATGCCGCCGGCGCCCTGCATCGAGCCACTGAGATCGAGCCCCCAGATGTACCGCGTGACATTTGTTCCGGTGGTCTCCTGCAGTAAATTCCATCCATCGTAGATGAACGCCGTGTTTGTACCGTTGACCGTTTTCTGAAAGCGCCTGCCCATGTAGTCATAATTGTAGCTGGCGGTCATTGCGGAGTTGGAGGCGGTGATCATCCTGTTCTCACCGTTCCAGCCCAGGGTTGATGCGAGTAACGAACCGCCGAATGATGAGAGTGGCGCTTGAATCATGTTTCCGTCATCGTCGTTGGCAACGGCTATGGGTGCGCCGTTATTGGTTATCGAGGAGTACTGGTTAAGCTCGTTGGCGATGTATGACCATTCGTCACCGGCCTCATCGGCTTCTATCCTGTTGCCGATGAGATCAAAGAGGTAACTGTACGCATCTGTCCCCATAGTGGCTCTCGTCAACTCACTGCGGGGGTTATACCCAAATGAGTTTGTTGCCGTCGAGCTGCCTGTATCTATGCGGTCGGTTCTGCGTCCCGCGGCGTCGTTTTCATATGCAAACCCTGAAACAAGCGTTGTCCCGTAAAGATTGGCGACACGGGTGAGGAGATTGCGGCTGGGTTCGTATTCTTTGACAGAATTTACAGAATGAACAGAATCTGAGACACCAGCGATGAGGTCGCTGTTATCGAGATAGCTGTATGTTACGTTGGCTACTTCAACGCCGCCATTGGTTGCGACGAGGCCAAGGAAGCGGCCCCGGTTATCGAAGCCGTAATCGACATCGTGGATACCGTTTAGATCCAGCCCGGAGGAGCGCCCCTGGCTGTCCTGTGTGCGACTGATGATATTGGTCACGCCCCCTGCAACAATAACTTCATTGGTGAGCTGCAGCGTATCGGGGTCATACCCAAATGTCCTTGTCCCCTGCGCATCATTAACCGTTACCTGCCTTCCCAGCCTGTCGTAACTGAACGAAATGTCCGGCGTGGAGTCTGAATAATCGATGCCGACCATCTCTCCCGTATTCGTGTAAGAGTATGTGGTCGTGATGCCCCTCGCCCATGTGCGGGTCTCGAGCTGGCCTTCAGGCGTGTAGGTGTAGCTCATGCCATTGGTGTCGGCATAGAGCTTGTTGGTGAGGAGGCCGGTGGCGGGGTCGTATTGCCAGGAGGTCTTATCAAATGCTGAAAGACTGAAATCCTGAAAATCTGAAATTTCGTTGGTGCCGCGGTAGGTGTACATGGCGGTCATGCGGCCGTAGGCGTCGTACTCATAGAACACGGGGTACGTGGCTCCCCAGGTGGCGATGAGCTGGCCTCCGGGGTTGTAGGCGGTGTGCGTGGTGTTGCTAAGGGCATCGGTTGTGGCGATGCGCTGGCCGGTGGCTTCGTCGTAAGCGAAGCTAGTGCGGTTGGTGGCGGCATCTTCGACCCAGTCGATCTGTCCCTTAGCGTTATAATGCATGGTGCTGGTGCCGGCGCGCTGATCGGTGGTGGCGATGCGGCGGCCTAGGGCGTCGTAGCCGTAGGTGGTTTTTTGGCCGGTCTGACTGGTTTGCTCGATGAGCAGGCCGTTGATGGTTCTTTGTTCTTGGTTCGTTGTTGATGAGGGTGAGTTGACAATCTGGATTACTTCCTTGTTGTCGCGGTCGATGGCCGTTTGCTGGAGGGTCTGGTTGCCGCGCAGGTCGATGGAGAGGGAAACCGCGCTCGGAGAGCCCGGTCCACCTAATCCAGTCAACTGGGTCTTCTGGATAGAGTTGGTGATGACCGTGGAGTCGTTATCGTTCGGATAGAACTTGGAAACAGACACCTGCCACCAGTCGTTTGAAGCATCCTGCTCGAAATAGCGGTCCGATTCGGAGACGCGGTCCATCTCGCCGATATCAAGCGTTCCATCGCCATCAACATCAGTTCCGCTGCGAGTCTGCTCGCCGAGAACGTTGTACTCGAACAGCGAATCCAGCCGACCTGTGCTCGTGGTCTTCACAACTTGTCCGATATTGTTATAGAATGTCTCGTTGGTTAAGACCATGCCACCAAAGCCGGGACGCTCGATCTTCACCGTGCGTCCGAGCATATCGGTGGTGGTTTTCTGCCAGGCGGGGCTGTTGGTGCCTTCGGGGCCGGTGTAGACCGTGGTGGTCTGGTGGCCGGTGGCATCAAGCCCGTAGTCGTAGGTCTGCTGTCTTTCACCGTTCTGCGCGGTGTAGCGGGTTCGGCCGTCGAGATACCGGACGGTGGTGTTGGTGAGGCCGGCGCGGCTGGTGATGGACTGGAGGCCGCAGCAGCCTTGCTCGTAGGTGGTGGTGATGCCTTGGGCGTCCACGCTCTGGACAAGGTGACCGGCGGTGTTGTAGCGGTTGCTCGATGTCACGAGACTAATCCCGCCGCCGGAGACTGTCGACAGGAGCTTCCTTCCCAGAGCGTCAAGCACATAGGATTGCGTGATGTCATCATTAGGGCTGTTCGTTCCCTTTTTGGTCTCTGAGATGCGCTGGTTGAGGAGATCGTATGCAAAGACCTGTTCGATACCCGAGGCCTCTTTCTGCGACTCGACTCCGCAGCAGTTGGAGCCCCAGGACTGGCTGAAGATCGTTCCATCGGATTTCTCGGTCTTCGTGAGGTGGTTGAGATTATCCACGGTGTTGACCGCCCAACCGACCCGGTCATAGCCGCTTCCGTTATAAACATAGGCTTCTGTCAGCACAGCCCGGCCGTATTCGTCCCACACTGATACTTCGCGGGTGGTCTTTTGTGCTATCCCTGAAGAGCTGTTGGTCGTGCCGTGCGTGATGGTCTGACGCCAGGCAAGACCGTCGGGATCAGCTGTAAACGCACACTGCGATGCGTTGGTCGATACCACATAGTCGCCATATTCGTAGGTGTAGGTGTCGAGACCGCCACCGGGGGTCTGGACGCTCTTGAGGCGTCCGATCATCTGGCCGGCAACGTTCGTGCCGTAGTAGGTGGTAATCTTCCTTATGTTGCCTGCATCACCATAGACCGCTGAGGGGGCTACACAATGTTCTTCTATTTCCGTAAGTTCCTTGAGCGCGTTGGTGGTATAGGCATAGTAGGTCTTCGCGACGGTCTGGCCGTTGATCTTGCGAGTCACGGTACGCGGCCGCTGGTCGTTGTAGGCCGGGGCGTCATTGGCATCGACCGGGATATAGCTGTAGTAGGTAGCCTGATTGGAGGTGGAATTGAGCGGCGAGTCCTTCCAGCCCCTGATTTCCTGCGTCTTGTAGCCGTTGGTGTCGTAATCGAAGGTGGTCCAGTTGCCATCAGGACGTACGATGCTCTTCAGGAACCCGAGTTTCCTGCCATCTCCTGCTGCCGTGAACCGGGTATAGGTGGTCTTATCCGCTTCGCCGTCAGGATCGTTGACTTCCTCTGTAATCCTGAAGGCGCCGTTGATCCTGGTGAATTTGGTGGTGGATTTGCTGAGGACGACAGAGTCGGCTCCTTTCACGATCCTTGTCTCAAGGAATACCGTGCGGTTGTCGTTCCAGGCCATGTCCTTGCTGATGGTCTTCATGCCTGCGCCCTGGGTAAGCGTCCATTCTTCCGAGGCGTCATTGTAGACGTAGTCGGAGACATTCGAGTAGGAACCCTTGACCTGCGTGACCTTGAGGTGGTTTACACTTGATGGTTCCGGGTTCTCGATTGTCCATTGGGCCAGTACCGATGCCCCGGGCTGTGGCACGTAAAGACCATTCCCGTCCTTCTCCGCCTGGACCTGGCTGCGGTGATACAAGACAATGCTGTACTTGTAGGCGCTGGCTGTGACCACATCCGCAAGACAGGAGGGGGCAAGAACCTGACGGATATTCTGGGCATCGTCCTTGACAACCTCGGTGTCTACAGTGCTCATCGTCTCTTCCCGTCCGGTCTTGCCGCGGTAGAGGGACAATGCCAGGTAATCCGATGAGTTCGTGGCGGCGATGAACCGGTACATGTCGCCATCGCCGGGATAGAGATCGTAGTAGGCGGGATTGTTCGTGGTGGACCATCCCTCGGCATCGACCATGAGTATCCGGTGGGTCAGAAGCGACTGCGAGCCGAAGAAGGGAACGCCCATGCTCTCCCCATCGGCGAACTTGAAGCCAATGGATATTCCATTCTTGTCGAGGACCGACAGGTAACGCGGCAGCCCCGCCGATGTATCCTCCCGCGAGGTCCGGTACATACTGTACCCGAGGACATACCTGAGCGCACCGACCGTAGCCGTTTCAGGCGTCGGCTTCACAACCTGCAGCTTGAAGAATCCCGGCCCGAGCTCCGTTCCGGGCCGCATCGGGCCCGTGCTGATCTTCACCCGCGCACAGTCCAGGTCCACTTTCGCCTCGCCGACCGTCACACCGATCGTCTCGCACTGGCAACCCCCTGCTTGATCGTTCTTGTCACAGTCGGGGGTGTCGATGTTGCTACGGTGATCAAGTGATACGATATTCATTTCGCCACAGACATGCAGCCCGAAGGCGAGCACCAGCATGGGCACAGAGGTAACAAGCATTCTCAATCTCATGATTCTCCTAACAGCAGGTTCCACACAGGCGGAATCTGCATGCCTTTCCCTTCTATAACACTAAAGCCGCCTGCCTTCACTGCGCCCGTCTTTCAGTTTCATCAGCGCTGATCGAGCCGCACTCTGCACGAGCCATCTCATGATCGACGGATACTACCACTAGGCTCCTGGTTTCGCAATCAGGTTCTCTGGCGCAACGCGTCCGGAGGGTACGGGGACGCAGGGCAGGTGCTCAGCAGCTAAAACAGGTACGGACCGTATACTTGTCCGCCGGAGCCCTTGGCGTAGGTGGATCAATCCGAACCGGCACCAGTCCCATTCTCTATTCCTGAGGACAACTCATGGCCTGTCCCTATTTTTTCTGTTGTTCCGCTGTTCATCTTCTTCAGATAAGTAGCGGCAACGACACGCTGTTCAGTATCGAGGAAGATGTAGATGCGGAACGGAAATGGCAAAGCATAAATCCAGACAGAAAAACCATCACCGCGGCCAAGAAAATGGGGCGGACCGAAATTCAACTCGACCCAATCACCCCCATCCCCCCCGGCGATACGTTCCAGAATGCTCTTGGCCAGCTTGATCTGCCCTTGCTGACGAGGCCCGTTGAATGCGGCAAGCTCCGTGGCAAATCGCTCCACGTCTCTCGGAGAATATCCCTTCGACTGCAAAAGGTCGTTGGCGGCACGAGGACGTGGCACACGACTTGATCTATCAACGTTCTCTTCCTGTTCATGAGAGTCTGCGTCAAGCAAATATGCCTCAATGCGCACATCGAGATTGCTTTCCGATTTCGCAACAACACTGGTTGCCAACAGTATGAACACCATCACAGCGACGTGCATCGGGCCTCCACTTTTAGGGAAAACCAGGTAGGCTGGTTCCTGAGACGGCACACGCCCATACATATGTTGTTTTGTCAGGAACTGCATTGTAAATCGCATCGAACTCCGCAGGCGTGCAGAAGGCATCGTCGCCACCCGTGCATGAGATCTTCGCTTTTGCCACAAGTTCATCCATCGTAAGACTTGGATTCATTGCGTAGTACGCTTGAATCTCGTTACAGATGCAGCTACGGTAATCAGGTACTACGATATTCATATCGCCACGGACATGCAGCCCGAAGGCGAGCAACAGGATGGACACAGGGGTAGCAAGCATTCTCAACTTCATGATTCTCCTCTCAGCAGTCGCTGCTTCTGCAGCACTGCATATCTTCTTTCTTTAAGATCTATCGTCACGTCATAACGGTTGAATTCTGCCCTGACCACGTGAACTCACCGCCAATCATGAAGGCGTCGCAATCGCCGTACGAGATCTGACCGTTTTGCAAACCGAAGACAGCATGAAAGCCACCGCTATAATTGCATCTTCAGCCCTAAATCCCGCCTGATGACTTTTTTGACCGTGAGGGAACGGAGGGAGATTTTGTCTCTTGACATCCGCCTCTAATGGATGACCCGATCTCTCCGTTCTCCCTCTTCCCTGGCTGGCGCACATCTTCGTTTATTGGAGCCATCTGCTTGAGAGACCTCATCATCCGTTCGTGAAGTTCGACTTGGGGGAGAAGCAGTCTTATTGAATCACTTGAATCGACATGCCCCATGGCGGGGTCAAAGCGGCCGTCTTTCCGCTTATGGAGGAACAGTAAGTACTCAGGCGTCACATCACAGATGACACGACCGAAGGCGTTCGAGATAGAGACGTGAAACTGGTTCGTCGTAAAGAAGGCTTGGTCTGGAAACGAGTCGACGTCTAGCAACCGACGGGGCTCCACAAAGTGAACAAGCAGTAGTTGTGAAGGTTCATCAGGTGGAGCTTTCAGGAACTGAACATCAAACAGAGTTTCTGCGAAATACATCTCCACGCTGCCCTGCCATATACTTGTGGTGCAGCCCAATAACCGGGTTTCGAGTGGTCGTCCGATCGCGATAACATCGGATTTACTCGCAAGCTCCCCAATCTTTTCAAGACTCCAAAGAGACAAGATACGACTGCCAAGAGAGATCTGCGCAATGACAGCAATCAAACAACAACCGAGAAGGAAAATAGCCAGACGTTTCATGAGATTCAGTTTCCGAATGGTATTAGAATCTGGTCTTCGTTTTGTTAGGGCAACAATCCCAAGAATACACGACTCGCCTAAAGGCACTGGCATCGCCGGGACCGAGCCCCGTGACACCTGGCGGAATCTGTGCATCATATCGCTCATGACCAGGATGAAGTTCCCATCCAGGTCCGGGTGGATACGGTGGCGAGCCTGTCTGATTGTGCCAAGCCATGGTCGTCTCCAAGTACCCAAATCCCTTGGTGCATATTCCATAGTCTTTAGGTTGGGTGTGCTGATCAGTTTCCTTCAACCCTGTTATAATCAAATATTTCCACGCTTCAAAAAAATGCAATTTTGGGGAGGCTATTTCATTGTACTCACAATCGTATACTTTGATTACCTCCAAAACCTCCTGTATTAGCCATCCTATAGGTGCCCATGACTCGCCAAGAGATTTCGTAACTTCAAACCCCCGGAACATGACGTAATTGCCACAGAAACCCTCCTCTACCCCGTCTGGTTTGAAGACAACCGAAAACAGACCAAGTCGGTCAACCAACATGCTTGGGAGATTCCCCACAAAACCATAAACATTCATCCCACCTCGCTCCTCAATCGGGTCCCTATTCACCCACCTGCCCAATTCGGGGTTGTAGTATCTCAGGCCATAGTAATACAGCGCGGAGTCGTCGTCCAAATACTTGGTGCTGAAGCGGAAAGCGAAATCATCCTTCATGCTGCCGGTACTTGCAATGGTGCCACCGAAGGGACCATATTCATAATGTGCCATGACCGTACCGTGGCGCTTTCCGTGTTCGTGGTGCCTTGTTTTTCGTGCTTGGTTGTGGTTGCGATTAGCTGGCCGAGGGTGTTGTACGTGTTTTCGGTGGTTAGGGTTGCGCCGCCATAGCCGGGGCGTTCAGTCTGCACCGTGCGGCCGAGGAAGTCGGTGGTGGTTTTCTGCCAGGCGGGGCTGTTGGTGCCAGCGGGGCCGGTGTAGACTGTGGTGGTCTGGTGGCCTGGGCTTGATGCATCAAGCCCGTACACGTAGGTTTGCTGGCGGATGCCGTTTTGCTCGGTGTAGTGGGTGCGGCCATCGGCGTGGCGGACGGTGAGGTTGGTGATGCCTGCACGGATGGTAGTGGACTCCAGACCGCAGCAGCCTTGCCCGTAGGTGGTGGTGATGCCTTGGGCGTCCACGCTCTGGACAAGGTGTCCGGCGGTATTGTAGGCGTTGCTCGATGTCACGAGACTAATCCCGCCGCCGGAGACTGTCGACAGGAGCTTCCTTCCCAGAGCGTCAAGCACATAGGATTGCGTGATGTCATCATTAGGGCTGTTCGTTCCCTTTTTGGTCTCTGAGATGCGCTGGTTGAGGAGATCGTATGCAAAGACCTGTTCGATACCCGAGGCGTCTTTCTTGGATTCGACGCCGCAGCAGTTGGAACCCCAGGACTGGCTGAAGATCGTTCCGTCGGATTTCTCAGTCTTTGTTAGATGGTTGAGGTTATCCACGGTGTTAACCGTCCAACCGACGCGGTCATAGCCGCTCCCGTTATAGACATAAGCCTCTGTCATTACCGCGCGGCCGTATTCGTCCCAGACTGACACTTCGCGGGTGGTCTTTTGTGCTATCCCTGAAGGGCTGTTGGTTGTGCCGTGTGTAATCGTCTCGCGCCAGGCAAGGCCGTCCGGGTCGGCTGTAAACGCACACTGCGATGCGTTGGTCGAGGTCGTGTAGTTGCCATATTCATAGGTATATGTATCCATGGTGCCGTCAGGACGCTGCACGCTCTTGAGGCGGCCGATCATCTGCCCGGCTACGTTCGTGCCGTAGTAGACTTTCGTGGTGCGCAGGCTGCCAGCATCACCATAGGATGCAGAGGTGTCCATGCACATTTCCTCGATCTCGGTCAGCTCTTTTACGGCATTGGTAGTGTAGGCGTAGAATGTCTTGCCTACGGTCTGGCCGTTGATCTTGCGGGTGACGGTTCTGGGGCGCTGGTCGTTATAGGCTGGCGCGTCATTCTGGACTACCGGGGTATAGCTGTAATACGCCGCCTGATTCGTGGTTGAGTTAAGCGGCGAGTCTTTCCAGCCGCTGATTTCCTGGGTCTTGTAGCCGTTCGCATCATAATCGTAGGTGGTCCAACTACCGTCAGTGTGAACGATGCTTTTCACGAATCCGAGTTTCTTGCCGTCGCCCGTTGCCGTGAACCGGGTATAGGTGGTCTTTTCCGCCTCCCCGTCAGGATCGTTGACTTCCTCGGTAATCCTGAAGGCCCCGTTGATCTTGGTGAACTTGGTTGTGGATTTGCTGAGGACGGCAGAGGCGGCACCTTTCGCGATCCTTGTCTCAAGGAAGACCGTACGGTTGTCGTTCCAGGCCATGTCCTTGCTGATGGTCTTCATGCCTGCGCCCTGGGTAAGAGTCCATTCTTCCGAGGCGTCATTGTAGACGTAGTCGGATACATTCGTGTAGGAACCCTTGCCCTGCGAGACCTTGAGGTTGTTTACACTCGATGGATCCGGGTTCTCGATTGTCCATTGGGCAAGTACCGATGCCCCGGGCTGTGGCACGTAAAGACCGTTCTGGTCCTTTTCCGCCTGGATTTCGCTGCGGTGGTACAGGAAAATACTGTACTTGCAGGCGCTGGCTGTGACCACGTCTGCAAGACAGGAGGGAGCCAGAACCTGACGAATATTCTGGGCATCATCCCTTATGACCTCGGTGTCTACAGTGCTCATCGTCTCTTCCCGTCCGGTCTTGCCGCGGTAGAGGGACAATGCCAGGTAATCCGATGAGTTCGTGGCGGCAATGAACCGGTACATGTCGCCATCGCCGGGATATAGATCGTAGTAAGCGGGATTGTTCGTGGTCGACCATCCCTCGGCATCGACCATGAGTATCCGGTGGGTCAGAAGCGACTGTGAGCCGAAAAAGGGAACGCCAAGGCTCTCCCCGTCAGCGAACTTGAAGCCGATGGATATTCCATTCTCGTTGAGGACCGACAGGTAACGCGGCAGCCCCGCCGATGTATCCTCCCGCGAAGTCCGGTACATACTGTACCCGAGGACATACCTGAGCGCCCCGACCGTAGCCGATTCAGGCGTCGGCTTCACAACCTGCAGCTTGAAGAATCCTGGCCCGAGGTCCGTCCCGGGGCGCATCGGCCCCGAGCTGATCTTCACCCGCGCACAGTCCAAGTCCACTTTTGCCTCGCCGACCGTCACACCGATCGTCTCGCACTGGCATCCCCCTGCTTGATCGTTCTTGTCACAGTCGGGCGTGTCGATGTTGTTACGGTAATCAGGTACTACGATATTCATTTCGCCACAGACATGCAGCCCGAAAGCGAGCAACAGGATGGACACAGAGGCAACAAGCATTCTCAACTTCATGATTCTCCTACCATCAGGTTCCGCACAGGCGGAATCTGCATGCCTTTCCCTTCTATAACACTAAAGCCGCCTGCCTTCACTGCGCCCGTCTTTCAGTTTCATCAGCGCTGATCGAGCCGCACTCTGCACGAGCCATCTCATGATCGACGGATACTACCACTAGGCTCCTGGTTTCGCAATCAGGTTCTCTGGCGCAACGCGTCCGGAGGGTACGGGGACGCAGGGCAGGTGCTCAGCAGCTAAAACAGGTACGGACCGTATACTTGTCCGCCGGAGCCCTTGGCGTAGGTGGATCAATCCGAACCGGCACCAGTCCCATTCTCTATTCCTGAGGACAACTCATGGCCTGTCCCTGTTTTTTCGTACAGAATCATGATTAATTAGTGCTTTCAGAATGTTCCCTTTCTCTCCTGATCCGCAACACCTCGGACAAGGCTGTTCGAATACCTTCGACGGCTTCATCTACGAGGTCTTGCCGCGTTAGCATAGTTTCACCCGAACCATCAGCGTATACCTCTTCAACAATGATCACCTCTACAGTAGATCTTCTGTTGTCTCCGCGCGATTTTTCAACGCGAGCGATCCGGATGCGGAGAACCGCAAGGTGATGCAGCTCAGTAGTAATCGCCTCATAACTCGCTGGCCCCGTCCTGCTCCACGTTACGGGTAACGCAAAAGAAGATCCGCCAAAATGAGTAGCGAATGGATCTCTCGGAGAGGACGATGCATACATGCCCGTTCCGTCACTATTGATCTGAAGATAGAGATAACGCCGCTCTTCGGATGACCAATTCACGTAGGTTCCAGACAGAAATACTGTCTCGCTTCTTTCCGTGGTCTTCGCTAAATGTTCTCCGTCATCATACCGCCCGCTGACGCTTGCGCATCCAGTCACAACGGCAAGAAATACAACAGATGTGAATGCGAGTAACCTCATGGCGAAACCGGGCAGTTGCCGTGCTCCTTGCAGCCGATTATCCAAGCATCCAACGGATTGATGCCATTAACCGTATCATCAAATATTCCGTTCGTAGCACAGTAGCGTGGGACAGACGACTGTTTAGCGGCACGAAGAATAGTGTCCGGTGGATAAATACCAAGTGATGGATTACGCGTCGCGTAAGCTTGAATCTCATTGCATATGCTACTCTTGCAGTCATGGGTCGCGCAGTCAGAGCAGTTTTGCCAACAGTGCGTCAGCTCATGAATCATCAGGTCAAGCATTGTATCTGTATTGTTGCCAAAGCGACCAGCCCAGTTTGCGCAGATTTTGATGTTGCATGGATACCTGCCCCACGGAAAGCGTCGCTCGCCGCCACTTGCACGACCCGGAGGCATCTTGTTACCAATGGTCTTGTCTGCATCCGTGCAGCATTCCTTGCACTCTATATCTACTTTGCACTTAATGCCGGCGAGGTATTTTTTCCACCGATCCCTATGGTGACCAGGAGGGAGATCATTCCCTTCATCCCAGACACGCTTTATGCTCTGGCACGCGCTCTGTGCCTCTCTTACGCTAAGTCCAAGGCTATCTATGCGGCTAACCGCCTGGTTATCGGTAAATAGATACAGAGATAATGAAGAGCCTTCCCCAGCTGGATCCCTTGATGGCCACCGTCCGAGCTCTGGGGAATAGTGTCTATAGCCGTAATAGTAAAGACCCGTCTCCTGGTCGAGGTATTTGCTGGAAAACCAGAAGCGGAAGTCATTGACCTTCGGTCCGGCGGCAACGATGGTGTTTCCAAAGGGATCGAATTCTCGGTGCGCCACGACAGTTCCATTGGCATCAACATAATCGGTGATGTTGCCGTTGGCGTCTGTGGCGGGGTAATACGGCACGCCGTTTTCAATTACACAGAGAAGCCCGCCAATGCCACCTGCGCCCTGCATGGCGCCGCTGAGGTCAAGGCCCCAGATATAGTGTGAGACTGAAGACTGAAGACCGAAGACTGAAGACTCTGAAATCAAATTCCAGCCGTCGTAGGTGAAGGTGTTGGTGACGGTGCTTCCGGGGTCACCGACCCCGGCTACAACCTTCTGGATGCGGCGGCCCATGTAATCATACGTATAACTGGCGACCATGGCGGCGTTGGTTGCGGTGGTCATTCTGTTCTCGCCGTTCCAGCCTAGGTCAGAGGCGAGCAACGGGCCGCCATAGGAAGTTAGGGGCGCTCGCGTCATGTTGCCGTCGTCGTCATGTGCCACGGCGATCGGTGTGCTGTTGTTGGTTATCGCGGCATACTGGTTGAGCGGGTTGGCGATGTAGGACCATTCGTCCCCGGCTTCGCTGGCCTCGATCCGGTTGCCGATCTGGTCGAAGAGGTAACTGTAATCGTTTGTGCCCATTGCCGCGCTGACGACTTCACTACGATGGTTGTAGCCAAAGGTGTTAGTCGCGGTCGAGCTGCCTGTATCTATGCGGTCGGTTCTGCGGCCAACGGAGTCGTTCACATAACCGAACCCCGCGATGAGCGCCGCCCCGTGACGGTTGTCTATCGAAGCCAGGAGGTTGCGATTGGGTTCGTAGGTGCGAGAAGCGGACAGCGAGGCCGCTGTCCCTCCCGGGAAGAGGGCGAAGCCAGAGATGAGGTCGGAATTCCCAAGATAGGTGTAATCGACCACTGCTGAGACCGACGCCACGGTTGACGTTACCGAAGCAAATCTGCCTAGGGTTGAGTATTGGTAAAGGGCGCTGTAATCCTCATCAAGGGTAAAGCCCGATGCCCTGCCCAGAGCGTCCTGGGTTCTTGTGATGACGTTGGTTCCGCTCGCGGTGACTAATGTCTCAGCGGAAAGGGCAAGCGTTGACGGATCGTAGGCAAAGGTCCGGATACCCTGCGAATCCTCAACGGTGACCTGCTGGCCAATCCTGTTGTGTGTGTACGTTATAGCCGGGGTGGAATCAGAGTAGGCTATGCCCACTAGTTCGGCGGTATTGGTATAGGAACAAGTCGTGGTGATTCCCCTCGCCCAGATGCGGGTTTGAAGTTTTCCGTCACCGGTATATGAGTATGAAGTGCCCTTGCCGTCAGCATAGGTTTTATTGGTCAGCAGGCCGGTGGCATCATCGTAGAACCATTGCGTTCGGTCAAACACGTTGCTGTTGGCGAGGAAATCGGCATGGCTGTTAATCGCGACTGCGGTGTCGCGCAGTGTGAACATGGCACTCATGCGGTCATATTCGTCGTACTCATAGAACACCGGATAGGTAGCGCCCCAGGTACCGATCATTTGTCCTTCGGTGCTGTACGCAGTATAGACTGAATTGGTCATGGCAGTTGTGGTTGATGTTTTTCTACCGGTTGCCGGATCATAAGCAAATGTTGCCCGGGTGTTGGCAGCATCTTCGATGTAGTCGATCTGGCCAAGCGCGTTATAGTGCGTGGTGCTGGTGCCCGTGCGAGGATCTGATGTGGATATGCGGCGTTCGATGCCATCATAACTATACCCGTATTGCAGGCCTGTCTTTGTTGTTGAGCGGACGAGCAAACCGTTAATGGAGACCGACACCGCATTATTCGTGGAATCAGGATAGTTCACGGTCTGCGTGACCGTCTTGTTGTCGCGATCCACTGAGCCCGAGGAGACCGTTTGATTGCCACGGATGTCGGTCGCTATCGCTTCAGAGGTCAGAAGTCCAAAGGCAGAGGTCTGGCCAAGGCCGGTGATACGAGTCTTCTGGATAGAGTTGGTGATGACTGTGGAGTCGTTATCGTTGGGATAGAGCTTGGATACAGAAACCTGCCACCAGCTTTCGCCAAGGCTACTGCCGGCAGGCCAGTCGTTGGTCGTCAGGTATTCGAAATAGCGGTCGGAGCCGCTAACGCGGTCGGGGCCTGCAAGGTCAATGACGCCGTTGGTGTTGATGTCCAGGCCGCTTCGGATTTGCTCGCCAAGTTCGTTATAGGCGTAGAGAGTGGGAGGAGGCTGAGGGCTGAAACCTGAAACCTGAGTTTTAATGAGCTGGCCCTGGCTGTTGTAGGTATATTCGGTGATTAGGGTGATATCACCATATCCCGGACGTTCGGTGCGGATGGTGCGTCCGAGGAGGTCGGTGGTGGTGCGCTGCCAGGCGGGACCGCTGTAGACCTTGGTCCACTGGGTGCCGTCGGTATTGACGCCGTAGTCGTAGGTCTGCTGTCTTTCACCGTTTTGCTCGGTGTAGTGGGTGCTCCCGTCGAGGTACCCGACGGTGGTGTTGGTGAGGCCTGCGCGGATGGTGCTGGATTCGAGGCCGCAGCAGCTTTGCCCGTAGGTGGTGGTGATGCCTTGGGCGTCCACGCTCTGGACAAGGAGCCCAGCGGTGTTGTAGGTGTTGCTGGAAACGATCATTGATAGACCGCCCCCTGATACGGTGGTCTGTATGCGCCTTCCGAGGGCATCCACAACGTAATCCTGCTTCACATCATCATTGGGGCTGTTCGTTCCCTTTTTGGCCTCTGAGATGCGCTGGTTGAGGAGATCGTATGCAAAGACCTGTTCGATACCCGAGGCGTCTTTCTGCGACTCCACGCCGCAGCAGTTTGATCCCCAGGTCTGGCTGAAGATTGTGCCGTCTGATTTCTCGGTCTTCGTGAGGTGGTTGAGTTTGTCCAAGGTGCTGACTGTCCAACCGACCCGGTCATAGCCGCTTCCGTTATAGACATAGGCATCTGTCATCACAGCCCGGCCGTATTCGTCCCAGACTGATACTTCGCGGGTGGTCTTGCTGGCTACGCCAGCAGGGCTGTTGGTCGTGCCGTGTGTGATGGTCTGCCGCCATGCAAGGCCGTCGGGATCGGCTGTAAATACGCACGCGGCTGCGTTGGTTGAGACAGTGTAGTTGCCGTATTCATAGGTATATGTATCCAAGGTGCCGTCAGGACGCTGCACGCTCTTGAGCCGCCCGATCATCTGGCCGGAAACGTTCGTGCCGTAGTAGACTTTGGTGGTGCGCAGGCTGCCAGCAGCACCATAGGATGCAGAGGGGTCCGTGCACATTTCCTCGATCTCGGTCAGTTCCTTGACGGCATTGGTGGTGTAGGCGTAGAACGTCTTGCCTACAGTCTGGCCGTTGATCTTGCGCGTGACGGTTCTGGGGCGCTGGTCGTTATAGGCTGGCGCGTCATTCGGGGCTACCGGGGTATAGCTGTAATACACGGCCTGATTCGTGGGCGAATTAAGCGGCGAGTCCTTCCATCCGCTGATTTCCTGGGTCTTGTAGCCGTTGACGTCGTAATCGAAGGTTGTCCAGCTGCCATCAGGGGTGACCATTTTCTTCACGAATCCGAGTTTCCTGCCATCAACTGCCGCAGTGAACCGGGTATAAGTGGTCTTATCCGCTTCGCCATCCGGATCGCTGACTTCCTCTGTAATCCTGAAGGCCCCGTTGATCTGGGTAAACTTGGTTGTGGATTTGCTAAGTACGTTGCTGTATGCGTCGCTGACGATTCTAGTCTCAAGAAAGGCAGTCCCGGCATCGTTCCATGCCTTGTCCAATGACTCTCGTCGAGCTCCACCTGCTTCCACAAGAGACCATTCTTCAGATGCAGGCACATAGGCATAGTCGGATACGTTCGTATATGCACCGGTCACCTTGGTAATCCTGAGGCGATTAATATCTGCATCCGGATTCTCGATTGTCCATATCCTGAGAGGAGAAACCCCATCCTGCGGAACATAAAGGCCATTCCCGTCTTTCGCTGCCTGGATTTCACTGCGGTGGTAAAAGATAATACTGTACTTATAGGCGCTGGATGTGACCACGTTTGCAAGGCAGGAGGGAGCCAGTACCTGCCGCACGTATTGATTCTCGTCCGTAACAATCTCGGTATCAATGGTAGCCATGGTCTCTTCGCGACCTGCCGCGCTGCGGTAAATTGCAAGCCTGAGGTAGTCCGGCGAGTTTGTGGCAGCAATGAAGCGGTACAGATTGCCGTCGCCAGGATAGAGATCATAGTAAGCCGGGGCATTTGTCGTAGACCACCCTTCGGCATCCACCATGAAGAGCCGATGATCAAGATCCGACTGCCTGCCTACATAGGGCACCCCAACCGCGTTGCCATCCTCGAATTTGAAGCCTATGGACGTGCCGGACTCATTGAGTGCGGTAATGTATCTGGGCAGACCAGTCGAAGTCTCCTCCCTTGAGGTTCTGAATATGCCATAGCCCAGCACGTATCGAAGACTGGCAGGCGTTGCCGTTTCAGGGGTCGGCTTTTCTACCTCTATCTCGAAGAATCCTGAGGGCATCTCTGTCCCTGGCCGCATGGCTCCCGTACTCATCGTGATCCAGGCGCAAGCAACCGTCGTCTTCCCCTCACCAAGAGGAGTATTCTTCCCGCCCTTCGTGTCACAGCACGTGGTTGCTGACTTATCCTCCCTGCACTCCCTGACCCATTTGTTGTTCCCATCCTGGACCCATTCCTCTTTACCAGGCACCCAATTCTCGTCTGCAGCAAGCACTGCCGGCAAGGTCGCGGCGTAGAGACATGCGCATACTAACAAAAACATTCTCTTCATGATTCTCCAAATTCTCCTCGCATCAGTCGCTGCTTCAGCAGCACTGCATATCCTCTTTCTTCCAGTTACAGCGGTATCGCTTCCTTTGCGCCTGCGGTCAACTTTTCAAGCGCCGACTTTGCCGCCACCTGCGTAAGCCTGTCCGTGCTTGAGGCAAACTTCTCAAGCATGGCCTTGTCTTCCTCGTTGCCAAGCGATCCAATCGCGGCTATCGCGGATAGCTTCAGCGTCCTGGCCTTCGTCGATGCCGCCAGCTCGCGGGCAACAGGCAGGCATTTCTTTTCACCAAGCTGGGCGCAAATCTGGAGGGCTGTCGTTTTGGCGGCCTCGCCGCTGGTCTTGCTCAACACGATCTCCAGGGCTTTGGCCGCGACCGCATCGCGGTCTATATCCGGATCGGCCATATTGTCCTTGAGGGCGATAAGGGCCGTGCCGGGAATCGAGCCGCCCTGCTCCCCGGTGGCTGTCCAAAACACCTTGGCCGCTGAGGCCCGCTGATCCGCCGATGCCTTCCTGAAGCCGACGTTCAGGTGCTGGATGCAGTAGTCGCGCCAGCCCTCGTCATGGGTCTTGTCGGCGTACATCGCCATAAGCCTGTCGGGAAGGTCTTTCGGATAGACCGCCTGGTGATCGAGCTTCGTACAGACGGAATCCTTGAGCGCCAGGAGTTCCTCGCGCGAAAGACCGGAATTCTGCTTTGCGTCAATAAACGCATAGAGGGCCGCAACAGAGTCCGCGTCTAGTTTCTTGCCAAGCATGCCGACGGCCTTCTGCCGGGCGTTGAAACCGGCCTCGCCATCATCCGTGGCAAGAGAGAGGGGTTCCGTTGCGGCCGTTTGGACAGCAAAGGCGGAAACGCCCAAGAGCAAGCCTGCCAGCAGGATGCCCTGCCGGTGTCGCACGCGCAATTGCCAGCAGAATGTTCGAGAATTATTCATAATGACCACTATTTCCTGCCTAATCTATGCGCTCGGCCCCCTGATAGAAGGACGTATAGTGGCATACGGATGTCCGGGTATCAGGAGCCTGGATCATGACGTAAGTTGCCACACCGAGCTCATTGAAGTCGTCCGCCGTCAGGGTCATGTCGATGGTGCCATCGTCGAAAGTGACTCCGCCAGCAAAGATATGGAGATTGACCTGAAGATCGGGAGGCACATTCCCGAGTTGCAGGCTCACCATCACCAGGCGGCTGCCGTCGGGATAATTCTCGACAACCCGCCAGTAGTCGCCACGGTCGCCATAAACCGTGCTTGCCTTGGCATTGTCAAGGATCGGGCCGCCTTCGCCAAGCCGGGCCAGCATGTAGAGCGGCACATCGTACCTGTTGAGGATGCTGAAGTCCGTGCCACCCGTCAGCGGATAGGACGCCGTGATTTCAAGAGATGGATCATACTCGATGACGACATTATTGGTCGGGATCGACGGGCAACTGATTTCACGTGTCGCGCTGGCCACGCAGACAATCTCATCCAGCGGGAAGGAAGCCGAAACAACGTCCACGGCAAGAACCTGGTTTGTCAGGGTTAACCCGTTGGAATACGTGCCCGAAATCGCATAGCTGCCCGCTGTATCAAACAAATATTCGAAATGACCGCCCACGCCGATGACAGCATTGGTAAGAACTTGCGTTCCCTCGAGGACTTCGAGAGTCATCGTGCCATTGGTCTCGCCCTCCGGGTATGCCACGAGCAGCACGCTACTGTCATCCCTGAGCTTGAGCCCGTTGCCATAGGTATTGTCCAGGATGTTCAATTCGGTCCACGTGACGGAGTTGGAGTAGCTGATGGCGCCGTTCTGGTCCTGAACCCGGACCTGTGTCGCGTTCGTGGGGGAGAGCGCTATATCGGCGTACCAGCCGTCGCGAATGCCGTGCATCACGGTTATGACCTGCTGTGTCTGGCCTTCGGGAATGTAGTCGGCCGTCACTGACAACATGTCCTGGTACACGCTTTCGCCCTCGATGCATACCGGGGAGACGATGCTGGTGGCGGGAGGCGTCGAGAGGGCCGAGACATCAGCCTGCCTGTTTTCCATCCAGTCGGCCATGCCGTTGCTGTTGGTGTCGCTGCCACCGTAAGTGCGCAGCGTCAGGCTGTTGATTTGCAGGAACGTGTTGGCCTCAAGGTTATTCCACCTGATTCTTACGGTATGCGATCCTGCATCCAGCGCCGGAAGGAAATAGACGGCTTCTCCGCTGGAGCCATAAGGCGCATTCACGGCCTGGCGCCCGGAGTAAACGCCGTCCACATAGAGAGTCATGTCGAATTCCGACTGCGAGGTGAGCGCGTTGTGCTGGGACACATTGACCGCAAGCGCATATATGCCGTTACTGGGGATGGAGACAGAGTAGTCAACATATCCGCTGCGTTCCCTGGCGTAAATATGGTCACCTTCCACGGTCCAGCTACCCAGCCAGCCCGTGGCGGCCGACCCGCTTACGGAAGAGATATCCGTAACCGTGCCATCAAAATCGGCCACAAGCGGATTGCTGTGTGCCTGGGCGACTTCAATGAAGTCATTCATTCCGTCATTGTCTGTGTCTACGTCATCAATATCCGTCCCTGCCAGATATTCGCCGAGGTTGCTCAGGCCGTCCCCATCGGGATCAAGCAAGGCGTCTGAAGAAGACAACGGATTGAGACCGTTGGCGACCTCCCAGCCATCCGCCATGCCGTCGCCGTCTGTATCGGGGTTGTTGGGGTCTGTGCCAAGCTGGTATTCCTGCAGGTTGGTCCGTCCATCACCGTCAGGGTCCTGCGAGGCGTCTACCGCAGACAGCGGATCAAGTCCGTTTGCAACTTCCCATCCGTCAGGCATACCGTCATTGTCTGTGTCGCTGTCCATCGGATCCGTGCCATAGGTGTTGATTTCATTGTAATCGCTGAGACCATCGCCGTCGCCGTCCACGCTGTGCGGATTTGTCGCATACTGGGACTCCTCGACATTGCTGAGGCCATCACCGTCCGGGTCTGCGTAGGGTTCAGAGACATCCGCGGCCGCCATGGCGCCGGAGAGCACTCTGACGCTGTCGAGCCTTCCTGCCAGAAAACTGCTATCCATGCCGGCGGGATTGTTTCCAAATACCAGTCCTGTCGAGGAATCATATTCAGCGGCCGTCCCGTAGGGGGCCGATGCCGCCAGTTCCCCATCAATATACAGGCAGGCGTTTGTGCCGTCATACGTCCCGATAACCCTGTACCATTCGCCTGTTGTCGCCAGGGCATCACTGGTTTCAACCAGAACCGAGTTTGTGGCCGCTGAATTTGCCAGTTCAAAGGCAAACGAATTACGCGCCGTCTTGTAAAGCGCATACCCATAGCCGCCGGCGGCGTTGGCCTGGGCAACCAGGACCATTGCGCCGTCTTCAGCGCTGCCGCTCGTGGAATTTCCGAAAAGCGCATCAAACCGGGCAAAGCAGCTTACCGTGAGGGCCGCGGGTTTGTAGTCAGGGGAATTGGCGACCGTAACCATGTCATCCACACCGTCGAACTGAAGCGCGTTAACGATGATTCCAGCCACATGACTGGCACCCGTGATCGCACCGTCGTTGCCGTTGCTGGAGCTGTCTGCGGCAATTTCGCCGCTCAACTCATCCAACTCCCAGAAGCCGGCAAGAGCGCCGCCCGTCAAAGGGTTGAAGCCGTGCGCGACTTCCCAGCCATCTCCCATCATGTCGCCATCGCTGTCGGGGTTATTGGGATCCGTGCCATGGGTATTCACCTCAGACGCGTCTGACAGCCCGTCGCCATCGGTATCCGAAGACAGAGGGTTGAGGGATGAAGGCTGAAAGCTGAGTTCAAATGAGTCACTGAGCCCGTCGCCATCGGTGTCGGCGCGCGTAGGATCGGTTCCATAGACGAACACCTCATCATAATCAGAAAGCCCGTCGCCATCGGTGTCGGAATCCAGGTCCGATGTGCCAAGCTGGTTCTCCTGCTCAATGTCAAGTCCGTCAGCGTCCTGGTCTACATACAGCAGGGTCTCGTAGACTGTGACTTCGCCCGACTCCCGGCGAATGATGATGGTGGTGGTATTGGTATAGGTTGTGACCGGCACGCCGACAAGCACGGTCCTTGCCGCGTCGGTTCCGGAGCAGAGGTTTCCAACGAGATTGGTCGCGAGCACGACCGCATCGCTGTCCATGAGATCAACATAGAGCGCGGCATTGGTATGATCGTAGATGGAGAGCCGCATGACGGCATCATACCCGAGGATGGCACTATCTATGTCTATCAGCAGTCTGGCGCTGTTTGTCTCCGATCCGTCCACATGCCAGCTGCCCGGCGCGTTCGTGACCCACTCCCCGCCAGCCTTCTCGGCATTCAGCCACCAGCCGGGCGCGGCGTATTCATACACGTCTCCGTCGGTAAAGAACGGATCACCCCAGTTGATATAGGCGCGGCTTACGGTGTTGGAGTCCACTCCATCCGTCCATCCGTCGCGGTCCGTGTCGCCCGCATACGGGTCGGTCCAAAGCAGTGATTCCTCGGAATTGCCGAGCGTGTCATCATCGTGATCGAGGGCGGCGTCATTACTGTTGACATCCAGACCGAAGAACAGCTCGTAGGCATCGTCCATTCCGTCATTATCGGCGTCGACCGCAAGAATCCGCAGCGCTCCTGTAAGCGCGAGAAGCGCGACAATCATTATCCGCCCAGCCGTACTGATCCTGCGCCACTGTCTTTTTATTTTCTCAGTCATTTGCTTTACTCCCAAATCACCGTTCTGAACGTTCTGAAGCCTACACTGTCGGCGGGCTGTCCCGGTTTGAGCGCCGTGCGCACCGTGGTCTTGCAGCGACCGGCAGGATGCCCCCACCCGCCGCCCCTGATCGCATGGGGATCCACGCCATGATCATTACCGCTGAAAAGATCGTCGCACCACTCGCCAACGTTGCCACTCATGTCGGAAAGCGCGTACGGACTGACTGTCTCATAGCTTCCAACCGGTGTGGTCCGTATGGCGTTGCCCTCAAAGGCATCGCCGCTGTTCAGGAAATTCGCGTCGTTGGTGGAGATGGCGTCCGAGGCTGTTCCGTAAGCGTAGAACGTCCCGGAGGCAGCATTCCATGCCGCTGCCTTGTACCACTCAGCCTCCGTGGGCAGGCGGTACCCGCTGTTTCCGGGGCTGGGTGCCCATCCGTTTGCAGGACTGTAGACAGCGTTGATGCCGTCAGCCGTGCTCTTCCAGTTGCAGTAGGCGGCGGCACCGAACCACGTGACGAAGATCATCGGATGGTCACCACGGCCAGGTACCGCCGAGAACCGGGAGCCCATGGCCGCGCCGGAATCATAGGCGACGTACGCGTCAGGCTCGTCGTTTGTGGTGAGGCAGAGCAGATTCGATGTGCTGGCGAGGAAGACCCCGCCATCGACAACGGAAAGCTCATTGTTCGTCATGGCGTTGAGGTAACCGAGGTAGCCACCAACAGTTGTTTCCAGGGGCGACGCGACAAAGTCGTACGCCACGCCTCCATCTTCTGACCCCGGACTGAAACCTGTCGGCAACGCGGTCAGTCTCACATTGTCATAGAGGATCTGTCCGGCGTTCCAGGCACCCGAGGGCTTCCGCAGGCGGATACCAAGCGTCCCGCCAAGATTCGGGTTGCCAGCCGTCGGCGTGAAGCTTAATGTCACGCTCGTCGCCGATATGTTGTCACTGGCAGGGGCGCCTGTCGCGGTTGCGACGGTATTGGTCCCGGCCAAGAGATCGACGCCGTAACCGGCCGTCCCGCCATCTTCCGAAGCGACATTGAAGGTGAGCACGTAGGTCATTCCGGCCTGGAGAACGTCGGTAATGTTGGCCGTGGTGTATGTATGGATATTCTCGCCAATGTTATCGTAGACATACGCTGCCTGGCAGCCGTAGGGCGTAATGAACCGGGCTTCGGCTTCGTCACCAAGTCCGGCATCGTCAGCACCGCTCCTGACCCAGCCGGCAGTGTCCATCGTGGTCAGACTGTCGACATCGGCATGCCAGGGTGTCTCGAAACTGTCATAGAAGATGGTGCCTGGAACCATCGTCACCGACAGCGTCGGCGACCAGTCCGATTCATTCTGGTTGGAGGAATTGTCCCGCACCTTGAATTTGTAGCTGTAGGACTGATTGGCACCAAGCCCCGTATCAATCCAGCCGCGGCTGTTCTGCCAGCCGCTGCAGTGGCCGTTCACGGTGTTGGTGAAGAAGTACTGTACGCCGTTGGGGTCGCTGGCGGTTTCCGCGATCATGCTGATGCGGTCCCCATCGATCACCACTGGCGCCTCGTGCCAGACCACAGGATCAGGTGTCGGCGCCGTCACATCACTTGCCGTGTCTGATGCCACGAGCAGGACATTATCATATATGATGTGTCCGGTGCTGAACGCGCCGGTCGGCTTGCGAAGACGAACGCCTATGGTCTGACCCAGATACGGGTTATCGGGAGCGGAAGTGAAAGTGATGGCTCTGCTTGTTGCTGATAGGTTGTTCGTGCCGGGAGCGCCTGATGCGGTTGCCACCACATTCGTTCCAGCCAGCAGGTCGACGCCGTACCCGGCCGGACCATTGTTCTCGGCGGCTACATTGAAGGAAAGTACATACTGGGTACCTACTTCCAGGACTGCCGCCGTGTTGGTGATCGTATAGCGCGTATTCAATGTACCTACATTATCGTAAAGATAGGCAGCCTGTGAGCCATAGGGCGTCGTGAACGTTCCAGCGGCCTCGTCATGCAGACCGGCAGATCCCGTACCGGTTCGCACCCAGCCCTGCGAGTTTGTGCTGGTTGCGTTGGTAACATCCGCGTGCGGGGGCACCTCGAAGCTTTCGTAGAGCAGTATATCGGAGTTGGCCGTGGCGCTCTTTTCGGCAGACCAATCCGACTCGTTCAGATTGGAGGAACAATCCCGGGCCTTCACCTTGTAAGTGTATGTTACCCCGTCAGTTAGCCCCGCATCCGTCCATCCCGGGCTTGACTGCCAGCCGCTGACGTGACCGTTTACGGTGTTGGTGAAGAAGTATTGGACTCCGTTGGGATCGCTGGCGGTTTCCGCGATCATGCTGATGCTGTTACCGGCAACGGATGCCGGCTCGACCAGCCAGGTCGATGGATTTGGCGTCGGGGCCGACACATCAGAGGAAGTACTGGAAGCGAGAAGCTGTATATTATCATAGATTATGTGTCCGGTGCTGAATGCGCCGGTCGGCTTGCGAAGACGCACGCCTATGGTCTGCCCCAGATGCGGATTGCCAGGCGCGGGGGTGAAAGTGATGGCTCTGCTGGTTGCAGCCATGTTGTTCGTGCCGGGAGTGCCTGATGCGGTTGCCACCACATTCGTTCCAGCAAGCAGGTCGACGCCGTACCCGGCCGGACCATTGTTCTCGGCGGCTACATTGAAGG
>CAZZBA010000021.1:0-25943 GCA_964652765.1 uncultured Victivallales bacterium
ATGAAAGCATAGTGTGTGGTCGAGTGTATGTGGGTATGTGAGTGAGTTTATGAGGAGTAGTATGAAAACAGTAAAGAGCTTTGTAACGGCAGTGAGTGTTGTCTTGGTGATGCAGTCCGGTATGGATCCGGCATTGGGGGCGATGAAAGAAAAGCAGACGCAGAATCCGGCCATCGTTTTTATGGTCGCCGGGCAGTCCAACGCGGGCGGGTGCGGGGTATATTCTCCCGAGTTTCAAAAGGAATCGGGTCAAGACAAGAGTCCGTGGCCTCCCGGGTCGACGGCCTCGGAGAACGGGTTGCCGACCGATCCGGCTCACTACACGCACAGCTATATCTGGATGAAAAAAACAGGGTTTGAGCGGCTTGATCCCATGGTCAACACCCGCCCGGACAAGCTAGGCATCAAATATCATGGCATGGAGCTGCCGGTTGTCCATCGTTTGCAAAAGATGTTTCCCGATAACGATATCTACGTGATCAAGCATGGGCCCAGCGGGCGGACGCTTTTCAACGACTGGAACCCGGACATCACTAATTCTATTTATGGCCGATATCTGGGCTTTTATCGGGCGGGCATGGCGCAGTTGAGCGCCGAGTATCCGGCCGTCCGCGTCGTCGGTTTTTACTGGGATCAGGGCGAGTCCGACGGATCGCACGCGGATCAGTATGGCGAAAACCTGACGCGGTTTATCGCGAAGTTGCGGGAAGACACCAAGCTACCCGAGCTGAAGGTGTTTGTCCGCAAGCATCTTTTCTCCGGTGGGGCGATGGATAAGATCATCGCGGGCCAGAAAGAAGTGGTCGCGAAAGACAAGCTGTGCTATCTCCTGGATATCGATCGGGGATCAAGTGAAGCGAATTATGAAGCTTGGGCCTACAGACCCAATAACTGCCACATCAGCAGCAAGGCTTTTGTTGAACTGACCGAGATCCTGTTCAGGGATGTCCTGAAGAATCCTACCATCGAATCGTTCGATCTGTATCAGGGGAAATAAGGCAAGCGCCATGCGTGGGCGCTGAGAGCGGTTTATGAGCAGAATTCTTACAATCGGCAAGGGTTTCAGCCTCGCGGTCATGCTATGCGTGGGTTTGGCCTATGTCCTGAACGTGGCCTTCCGCCCAGGCGGGGTCAGGGAGGCCCCTGTGGTGCCAGCGGCGGCGAAGGTCAAGGAGGCAGAGTCACTGCGTGATATCGCCCTCACGGGCGAGCCGCCGCCAATTGTCCAGGCCGTGGATTACGCCGAGCAGGAGCGGGCATCCTGGTACCCGAAGAACGAGGCACCGATTCTGCGGGAATTGGTTGACGAGGGGCATTTGCCGCCCATTCGCGAGCGTATCGGTGTCGAGATCGATGGCAAATGGATCAGCGAACCGGTTGTGATGCGCGGGGTGGATGGGGTCGGTAACTATGGTGGTACCTGGATTCGCGCCGGCGGGCCTGCGTTGATCAGCTATCGCTTATCGGCCTCGACGCTGTTGCGGCATGATGTCTACGGACAGAATCTGGTGCCTCATCTGGCCAAACACTACGAGGTGGCAGACGGCGGGCGTACGTTTACCTTCCATCTGCGCCGGGGGGTCCACTGGTCAGACGGAGCGCTCTTTACGGCCGATGACATCCTCTACTGGTGGGATTGGGAGGAAAACTGCAAGGATATCCAGAGCAACCCCGATCGAAATCTCCTGATTCGCAACCAGTCGCCCGAGGTGACCAGGATCGATACCTATACGGTGCGCTTCACCTTCCCCGAACCCTTCGGTGCGTTTCCCCGCTTCGTGGCGGCCAAGCTGGAGATTGCCAATGCCCCTGCGCACTATCTCAAGCAGTTCCATCCGACCCATCCGGAGCGGGTGCCCGAACGGATTGCGGAGTGGCAGGATGCTCTCAAAATACAGAATCCGGCGGCACTGTACCGGCAGGTGAAGGACTGGACGAACCCCGAGCATCCGCGCATGTGGCCCTGGCTATACCGGCAGTATTCGATGCTGAGTCAGCAGTCTGTGGTGCGCAATCCCTACTACTGGGTGGTCGATGCGGAAGGCAATCAGCTTCCCTACCTCGACCGGATCCTGTTTGATGAGATGATCACGGCCGACAGCGTCAGCTTTTCCCGGGGGGCGGTCTCGATGCAGTGGTCGTATAACCTTTTCCAGGACTACACGCTCTACATGCGCAACCGGGATTTGTATGATTTTGATGTATATCATTGGTGGAATGGCGAGATGCCATTCGTCATCTACCCCAATATCACCCTGCGTGATGATGCCGCCCCGAATGGCGCGGCGCTGGCGGCCCTCCTGGCGGAACGGCGTTTCCGTATCGCCCTGTCGGTGGCGATCAATCGGCAGCGGATTATTGATGCGGTTTACCATGGCGTGGGCGAGCCCATGTCCATGGTCCCGGAAGAGGGTACGCTGTGGTATTGCGCGGAAGCCGCGAAATTGCATCACGAATACGACCAGCCGCAGGCGAACCGCCTGCTTGACGAGCTCGGGCTCACCGGGCGCGACGCGGAAGGCTACCGGACCTTCCCTGATGGCCAACGCCTGACCCTGGTCCAGAGCCTCCCGGCTGTGGCAGACGTGGAGATCATGCAGTTTATCGCGGAAGACTGGAAGTCAGTCGGCTTGCGCGTCCTGATCCGGCCGCAGGGCGGGGGATTGTTCCTCGTTGAAAAAGGCGGTCGTCGGCAGCAGCTCAGTTGGTGGAGCGGCAATCCGCATTTTCCCCTGCGGAGCGGCATCGGCCCTGGCGGGGCGACGGCACCTGGCTATGACAAGTGGCTGAATAGCGGGGGACCGTATCTGCCGAATGAAAAAGTCCCTGGCCTTGAACCCCCGCCGGATCACCCGATGCGGAAGAACATCCAGCGGCATGACCAGGCGATGGCCGAGAGCGATCCGGCAAAGCAGAAAGCATTGATCGATGCAGCGCTCATCACCTTTGCAGACGAGGTGTGGGCGATCAATATTACCAAGAGCCTGCCGCAGTTGGTCCTTGTGCGCAAGGGCTTCCGTAACGTACCCCGGAAAGCGTTTGACGGCTATCAAACGTATTCTCCCGGGGGCAATGCCTGTATCGAAACCTACTTCTGGGATGCGCCGTTGAACCGGGACGATTCCGGGACCTGCGCGGCGGTCAAGGCGTTGATCCAGTCGCCGGTGCCGCGCTTTGTCAGTGCGGCTGCTGCACCTGTTGTTGAACAAACGGTAAGTGACGCACCCGCTCCGGACTGGCTTGGCGCTACCATTCGCGGGTTGTTCATCGGTGTGGCCGGACTCTTCCTGCTCATGCTTGCGGTTCGGCATCCGTTTGTGCGCAAACGGCTGCTGATGATGGTTCCGATGCTGTGGGTCATTTCCTTGATGGTCTTCACCATCATCCAGTTGCCCGCGGGCGACTACACCACGGTGCTGATCGCACAGCTCGAGGAGCAGGGCGACCGGGTGCAGATCCAGAGGATTCAGGAGATTCGCGAGACTTTCCATCTGGATCAGCCGGTCGTCATACGCTATGTCAACTGGATGGGGCTGCGCTGGTTCCTCACCTTCAGTGAAAAGGACCGGGGACTGCTGCAGGGCCATCTCGGATTGAGCATGAAGGACAACAAACCGGTCAACGAACTGGTCGGCGATCGCCTGCTGCTGACGTTTGTAATGACGCTGGGATCGGTGCTGCTGACCTGGATGATAGCGTTTCCCGTCGGCATCTATTCGGCCGTGAAACAGTATTCCATCGGTGATTACTTCTTTACCTCCCTGGCATTCCTGGGGATGTGCACGCCCACCTTCCTGCTGGCCCTGGTCTTGATGGTCGTGACCGGTGTGACGGGGTTGTTCTCTCCGGAATTCGCGGCCATGTCCGGTTGGAACTGGGCCAAAGTGCTCGATCTGATGAAGCATATCTGGTTGCCCGTCGTGATCGTGGGCGTGGCTTCCACGGCGGGGATGATTCGCGTGATGCGAGCCAACTTGCTGGACGAACTCAAGAAACCCTACGTGGTGACGGCCCGAGCCAAAGGAATGCGTCCCATCCGCATGCTGCTGAAATATCCGGTCCGGATCGCGCTGAATCCTTTTGTTTCAGGAATCGGCGGTCTTTTCCCGGCGCTGGTCAGCGGCAGTGCCATTATCTCCATGGTCCTTGGCTTACCCACGGTTGGGCCGCTCCTGCTCACCGCCGTCATGGATCAGGATATGTACCTGGCTGGATCCATGCTGATGGTGCTGGGCATTCTGAGTATTTTCGGCACGCTCGTCAGCGACCTGCTGCTGCTGTGGCTGGATCCACGTATTCGGTATGAGAAGTAAAAGGTGAGAGGCGAATGAAGAACGGCAGCACAACCAACGACATGACCCGCGCAGGCGAAGCGGAGCCTGTGGCGGCAGCATCGGCTTCCCCTGCATCTGGCGCTGTGCTGGATCTCGGGACGGCGACGCAGTGGCAGCTCGTTGCGCGCCGCTTCGCCAAACACAAATTGGCTGTGTTTTCAGCGTTCATCCTGATTCTCCTGTATGCAATCGCCATTTTTGCAGAGTTCGTCGCGCCCAGTGCTCCGGATCGCGTCCGTGCAGAGTTTGCCTATTGCCCCCCGCAGACCGTCGCGTTTGATTTTGACCATGGTTTTCATACGTATCCCATGGGTCGCTATGTCGATTCTGTAACCCTACAGAATCGGTATCTGGAAGACCGCACCACGATCACCAAGCTTGGTTTCTTCGTCAAGGGGGATCCCTACCGGTTGTGGGGATTGTTCCCGATGCAGCGCCACCTCTTCGGCATTGCCTCCGGCTCCCGGAGCGATGCGACATTCTATTTCTTCGGGGCCGACCGGTTCGGCCGTGATCTCTTCAGTCGGATCGTATACGGTGGCCGTGTCAGTCTGTCCGTGGGATTGATCGGGATTTCGCTGTCCTTTGTCCTCGGTTGCCTGATAGGAGGAATCAGCGGGTATGCCGGTGGTCGGGTGGACAACATGATCCAGCGATTTATTGATATACTGAATGCTATCCCCACCTTGCCCTTGTGGATTTTGTTTGCCGGTCTTATGCCGGTCACCTGGTCGCCCTTGACGGTCTATTTCGCCATCACCCTTGTCCTGAGCCTGTTGGGCTGGTGTGGCCTGGCGCGGGTGGTGCGTGGTCGCATCATTTCACTGCGGGAGGAGGACTACGTGATGGCGGCCCGTTTATTGGGGGCCAGTCGCACGCGGGTGCTGATCCGCCATCTGCTTCCGGGACTGACCAGCCATATACTGGTGTCTCTGACGATGGGCATCCCCGGCATGATCCTGGGCGAGACCGCATTGAGCTTCCTTGGACTCGGCCTGCGCCCTCCCGTGGTCAGCTGGGGCGTCCTCTTGCAGGATTGCATGCAGATCGAGTCAGTGGTAAGTTACAGTTGGTTGCTGTTGCCGGTCTTTCTAATTATCCTGACCGTGATGTCGTTCAATTTCGTTGGCGACGGTCTGCGCGACGCGGCCGACCCGTATCATTGACAATAG
The DNA here is from genome assembly GCA_964652765.1 of uncultured Victivallales bacterium. Lineage (GTDB taxonomy): Bacteria > Verrucomicrobiota > Kiritimatiellia > UBA8416 > UBA8416 > UBA8416. The sequence goes on from CAZZBA010000021.1 coordinate 5,507, forward strand.
CGAGGAAACCATGACAATAGAGCAAGCAACCAGCACAAGCGACGTAGTCCTCGATTTCAAGGACCTTTGCGTCTATTTCCACACCGAAGAAGGCGAGATCCGTGCGGTCGATGGTGTCTCCTTCAGTATGCGGCGGGGCCGGGTTACAGCACTGGTAGGCGAGTCTGGCTGCGGCAAGTCGGTGACCAGCTATTCCATTCTGCGCCTTATCCAGAAGCCCGGCAAGATCGTGGGCGGCTCCATCACGTTTACGCCCAGGGATGGCGCCCCGGTTGAGATCACGTCGCTACCGGAAAACTCGGAACGGCTTTTCAATTTGCGGGGCGGCAAGATCAGCATGATCTTTCAGGAACCCATGACGGCCTTGAGCCCCGTGCATACCGTCGGCAATCAGATCTGCGAGGCGATTCTCCTGCATCAAAAGGTCACGGCGGCGGAGGCCCGGCAGAAAGCCATTCGCATGCTCGGCAAGGTGGGCATTCCGGGTCCGGAGCGCCGCATCGACCAGTACCCGTTCGAGATGTCCGGCGGCATGCGCCAGCGCGTGGTGATCGCCATGGCGCTGGTATGCGATCCCGAGATTCTTATCGCGGACGAGCCGACCACGGCTCTGGATGTAACGATCCAGGCGCAAATCATGGGATTGATGAAAGGCCTGCAGCGCGACCTTGGAACCTCGACACTGCTCATCACGCACGATCTGGGGGTGGTGGCCCAGTTGGCCGATGACGTGGCGGTGATGTACCTGGGTCGCATCGTGGAGCGTGGACCGGTGCGGGACATCATGAAAGCCCCCAGGCACCCCTATACCCAGGGGTTGCTCAAGTCGCTGCCCAGTCTGGCGCCAAAGGAGGCACGCCTGCCCTCGATCGCGGGTAGCGTGCCCAGCCTGACCGTGGTGCCCCCCGGCTGTCCGTTCCATCCCCGCTGCCCCCATGCCAAAGCGGGGCTGTGCGATACGGGCAGCCCACCCCCGTTGGCGACGATAGGCAATGATCGCATGGCGGCATGCGTGCGAGTGGAGAATCTGGAGGTGAATCATGCGTGAGGCGATCCTGCAAGTGTCCGGTCTCTGTAAATACTTTCCCATTACCAGCAAAGGCTTTTTCAAAAAGCGGATTGGCGTGGTGAAGGCGGCCGATGGGATCAATTTCGAACTCCAGGCTGGAGAAACGCTGGGACTGGTAGGTGAGTCGGGGTGTGGCAAAACCACAACCGGTCGCTCAATCCTGCGGGCCCTGGCCCCGACCGAGGGACAGGTCCTGTTTAAGCACAATGGCGCATATGTCAACCTGGCGACGCTCCCGGAATCGGCCCTCAAACCGTTGCGCACCCAGTTGCAGATGATTTTCCAGGATCCCTTCTCGAGTCTCAACCCGCGGATGACAGTGGGCGCGCTTATCCGGGAACCGTTGGATATCCACCGTATCGGCACGAAGGCCGAGCGCGATGCAAAGGTGGACCGGATGCTTGAGAAGGTGGGCCTGAAGCGCGAGCATAAATCGCGCTACCCCCATGCGTTCTCGGGGGGGCAGCGCCAGCGCATCGGCATCGCCCGGGCATTGATCATGCATCCGAAACTGGTCGTGTGCGACGAGGCCGTTTCGGCGTTGGATGTATCGGTGCAGGCGCAGATCATCAATCTGCTGCAGGATCTTCAGAAGGATCTGGGGCTTACTTATATCTTTATTGCCCACGACCTCAGCGTGGTTAAGCACATTTGCGACCGCGTGGCGGTGATGTATGCCGGACGAATCGTCGAACTGGCAAGCACCGGGCAATTGTTCGACGATCCGAAACACCCTTATACCAAGGCATTGCTTTCGGCGGTTCCCAATCCCGATCCTGATCAGCCTATGGATACATCGTTGTCAGGTGAAGTGGCGGACCCGGGTAACCTGCCCGACGGGTGCGCCTTTCATCCGCGCTGCCAGATGTGTGTTGACAGCTGCAAGGGTAGCGTACCCCCATTGCTCGCCTTGGGTGATGGGCGGCGTGTCGCCTGTCATTTGATGCGTGAAAGTGTTGATTGTAGAGTGAAGTAGTGAACACAGAACATGAAAGAGGAGGCGATTATGTATTGGATTAAGAGTTTGGTGCTGGTGCTATGGTTGAGTTGTCTGACTGTGACGCTGCCGGTGTGGGCGGAAGAGGCCGTGGTCGATGCCTCGGAAGATACCAAGTGGGTGACACCCAAGGCGTTTGACAAGCTGGCGCCGCATCCCCGCTTGTTTGTGACGGCCGAGGATATCGAGCGCATGGTCAAGGGCCGGGGTGAAGCGTTTGCGTCGGACTACGCGGCAGTCGAGGCAGCCGCGAAAACCGGGCTTGTGGATGCGGAGAACCCGATGGCGGATATCGTTATCTGGACGCGCGGGCTTTCCATTCAGGGCCGCCTGACGGCATTGGCGATCCAGTGGCACCGTACAAAGGACCGCCGCTACCTGGAAGCTGCTCTCAAGAACGTGGACGCCATGAAGGCGTGGATGAGACCCGCTGTAATCGAGTTGGCCGAGGGGCAGTGCATTGCCGGGGTGGCGGTGGCCTACGACCTGCTCTACAATGACCTCACGCCCGAACAGCGCACCTGGATGGTGGAGATCGCCCGCGAGCATTTCATGAAGCCGTTCCTGCGGACCACCGCGCCGGGTGAAGCGGAGAAAATGGTGGCGGGAGAGTCCCGTAGCTGGTGGCAGGGGATCATTTCCAACTGGAACCCGGTCTCGATCAGCGGAGGCGGCTTGTTGGCGCTGGCCATGTATGAGGAACTCCCCGAAGCTCAGACGATGATTGACCGCGTCAATGAGTCGTATCAGCCTATTTTCGATTACTTGCAGAAGACCGAAGGCGGTTGGGTTGAAGGCCTGGGGTACTGGAACTGGAGCATGCACTATATGTCGCTCTTTCTGGTCAGCTACGAGCGGGCGACCGGTGCCAGGCATGAGGGGTTCCGTTCTCCCGGATTCGGGAAGACGCTGACCTTTGGTACCTATTTCGTGCCGCATGGTGTGGCTTGTGGTTTTGGCGACAATCAACACGGCGCCTTCGATTCGAGCCTGATGCTGGCTGCCCGGCAGTTGGGCGACAATGATTCCCTGCTGCGGCTCCAGGATCACGCATTTCGCATGGCAGATGGTGAACGCATCAGGAAGGCCAAACGAGAGGCCGCTGCCAGCAAGACGACCGGGTCAGCGGATGCCGCTGAAGCACAGCCAGAAGGCGATAAGCCCGTGAATATCGGGTATCGTACGCCGCAGTGGTTGTTGATTGCTCCCGACCCGCTCGAAAAGGGCATCGAGCAGCAGCTGGACATGGTAAGGCACTATCCCGAACAAGGGTGGGGGATGCTGGCCGACCAGTGGCCGAATTCCACGATCTATGCGTCTGTCCGCGGCGGAGAGCAGGGCGGGGCACACACGCACGAGGATCTGCTGTCGTGGCACGGCGTCGTCGGCATCGAGAGTATGATCCACAACATTTGGAGTGCCAAGGGTTCCAGCGCGGCTTTCGGTGCACGGGATAAGGACATCTACGAGCGCCGAAGTGAGTCGAAGAACACCCTCTTCATCGGTGGGCTGCCTGCCTCCCGGGTCAAGAAGGGGAATCCGCGTGTCGAGACCAAGTCCTTTCAACTGCCGACCGGGCCGGCGTTGCGTCTGGACGCGACGAAGGCGTTCTGGCTTGGACAAGGCAGCCCCAAATTAGTTTTTCGTCTGTTTGCCGTGATCGACGACAAGGCACTATTGGTGCTTGACCGGGTTGTCGGTCGCGCGGGCAACGCCGTCGAGGCGCGGGCCTACACCCAGAAGGACACCGTGTTCAGCGAGAACGATGTCTTACTCAAAGGAGAGTTTGAAACCGCCCGCATGACCTTTGCGGCTGACCGGCCGGCAATCCTGCGCCAGGCTAGCGCGCTGATGACGCTGGGAAGCGTGACGCCGCCGGTGATGATGCGCTGGCAGACGCTGAATGCGGAGAAGGATGTGACGCTAGCGACACTGCTAAGCCGGGGGGAAGGCAAGGTTACCCTGGATATCCAGTCGGACGAGAATCGAATCGTTGTCACCGCCACAGGCGATGGGTGGAGCCATTCCGTCGAGGTCAGTCCGCGTCTTGATCTAATCCAGGCGGTTGCCCCGTTACCGGTTCAAGACGCTCCCGTCGACGCCTCGGCGGCAAGTCAAATCGAGGGTGCGGATTGAAGGCTAGTATGAATTCCTATCAACGTGCCGTCCCTGGGAAATCCGTTGGCAGGAGGGCGACACGAGGGCGGGTTCACATGTCCCGATCTTCCGGAACGGGTTGGTTTGCGACGGTGGTGACGTCGCTGGCGATCTGTATGGCGGCGGCGGGGAGCGTTCATGCAGGGGGAGCGGGCGGGATTCCGGAAGATGCATGGCCGGCGTCGTGGTTCGCCCGTCCGCAGACCGCCGACGAACTGGCGATCCGATCCTTCAGGCAATCGCCAATGCTCGATCAACAGGTGAAGAACGGCACGCTGCCACCGGTTGAAGATCGCCTGCCGGATGACCCGATTGTTGTCGAGCCGTGTGAGTCTATCGGGGCGTACGGAGGAACATTGCGGATGCTTCCGGGTGGGTTCAGCCGGTTCAACAATGGCGAACCGCCCCTGACCATGTGTCCGCAGGTCAGCCGGATCCTGCCGAACTGGGCTTCCGTCTGGACCGTCTCGGATGAAGCCCGCACGTTTACCCTGGCAATTCGCCGCGGGTTGCGCTGGTCGGATGGCGCCCCGCTGACCTCCGCGGATTTTGTCTGGTGGTATGAGCATGTTTTCAAGAATTCCACGCTGACCCCGTCCGTGCCGCCGCGGCAGGATGGGATGATCGTCAGTGCCCCGGATCCGCTGACGGTGGTCTTCCGCTTCCGCGAACCGTATGCCTTCATGCTCGAGGAGGTGGCGCATCGGGGGGAGGGGTTCCTCCTGCCCGGTCATTTCCTGGCGCATTACCACCCGGATTTCCGCGATCCCGACGAGCTTGAGGCCGAGGCGCGTCAGGCTGGCTACATGAACTGGATGACCTATTTCAGGGCGGCAAGTGACGACGGGTTCCGCCGTCCGGTCGGGACGCCGTCGCTCAGGCCGTACCGCATTGCGCGACGTTCGCCAACCCTCGAGGTCTGGGAGCGCAATCCCTTTTACTACAAGGTCGATCCGGCGGGTAATCAATTGCCCTATATTGACGAGGTGCTGATAGAGAAGACCACCAATCCGGAAGTGATCTCCGCCAAGGTCTCGACCGGTCAGATCGACTTCGCGGGCAGTTCGCTCAAGACACAGGACATCCCGCTTTTCAAGGCCGGGGAAAAGGTCTACGGGTTCCGCACCCTGATCTGGAACCGTTTGCATGCAGTGGATGTCATGATTCAGTTCAATCTGACCGTCGAGGACGCGGCACTGCGCGGCTTGTTCCGCGATCGTCGTTTCCGACGGGCGCTTTCCCTGGGGATCGACCGCGATGAGATCAACGAGATCCTGTATTTCGGGCAGGGAACGCCCCGCCAGACGTCGGTGATCCCCTCCAGTCGCTACTTCGAGAAAGCGAGTGCGGAAGCGGCGATTGACTACGATCCCGCGCATGCCCGGGAATTGCTCGATGAGATCGGGCTGCGCGATGTCAATGGCGACGGATTCCGCGAGTATCCCAACGGCGAGCCGCTGGTCATGGTCTGCGAGTGGATGGATATCGAGACGCCCAAGGGCGAGACGATGGAACTGGTCAAGGCGCATTGGAAGCGGATCGGGATTGACGTGCGGCTCAAACAGGTCAGCGCCAGCCTGCAGTCGGCGCGCGCCCGGGGTAATGCCATGGAAATGACCGTCTGGCATGCCGATCGCTCGACCGATATTCTTTTCCCCTTGCTCCCTTCGTGGTTTGTGCCGATGTACGTGAGCTGGGATATGTCGATGTGGACGGAATGGTCTCGCTGGTATCTCAGCGCCGGTGAACAAGGCGAGGAGCCCATTCCTGAGGCAAGGCAACTGATCGACTGGTGGGATGAGATGCGCCGCAGTGCGGATGAGTCGCATCGAATTGAGTTGGGTAAGCGCATTCTAAGATCGCAGGCCGAAAACATCTGGTCGATCGGCATTATCGGGCTCGCGCCCCAGCCGATCGTCATTTCCAAACGGCTGCACAACGTTTGCGAGCGCGGGTACTGGGGCTGGGACAACATGTGGCTGCGGCCTTACCATACGGAAACGTGGTTCCTGGAACCGGAGAAGGGGGGGGGACGATGACGCGGTATATCCTCTGGCGGCTGGCGCTGATGATCCCGACGCTGCTCTTGATCTCGTTGATCAGTTTTGTGGTCATTCAACTGCCGCCCGGCGATGTTATCGACACCCAGTTGGACGAACTGATGGCGGAAGGCATGGAAGCGAACCAGGAGCAGATCGCGGCGCTTCGCAAGATGTATCACCTCGATGCCTCCATGCCGGAGCGCTACTGGCTATGGCTTAGCGGCATTGTCTTCCGTTGGGATTTCGGCTATTCGGTCCAGCTTCAGCAACCCGTCAGCGAACTGATCGGCGAGCGCATAGGCCTGACGGTGATTGTGGCGCTTTCGAGTCTGCTGCTGACCTGGGTGCTGGCGCTGCCCATCGGGATCGCGTCGGCGGTAAAGCAGTATACCTTGCTCGACTACATCAGTACAGTGGTGGCCATGCTGGGCATGGCCATTCCACAGTTCATGCTGGCTCTGCTCGTGATGTGGGGGGCTTTCCGCTGGTTTGGCGTCAGTATCGGCGGCTTGTTCTCTCCCGAGTTCATGGATGTGCCTTGGAGTCTGGCGCGGGTGCTTGACATGCTTTCGCGCTTATGGGTGCCGATGGTGGTGCTGGGGGTCGGCGGCACGGCGGGGATGGTGCGGATCATGCGGGCCAACCTGCTGGACGAGTTGCGTAAACCTTACGTCACCACGGCAAGGGCGAAGGGGATGCGTCCCTGGCGGTTGATCCTGAAGTATCCGGTCCGCATCGCGATCAACCCGTTTATCAGCGGGATCGGTGGGATTCTGCCGATGCTCTTCAGTGGGGGTGCCATTGTCGACGTCGTGATCGGCCTGCCGACGACCGGTCCGCTGCTGCTCGATGCCCTGTTGAACCAGGACATGTATCTGGCGGGATCGTTTATCCTGATACTGAGTACGCTATCGGTTATCGGGGTCTTGTTGAGTGATCTGGCGCTGGCCGCCATCGACCCGAGGATTCGCTATGACCGATAAAAAAAACGCGCTGGAGCCTGATGTGGTGGCAGCTGACCAGGGGCGTCCGCTGGCAGAGGCGGGACAATGGTCGCTCATGTGGCGGCGTTTCCGCCGTCACAAGCTGGCCTTTGTCAGCCTGTGGGTGTTGCTCGCACTGTATCTCATGGCCGCCTTCTGCGAGATCATTGCCCCCTACAACCCTGACAGCCGCGACCTTCGGTATCTCTGGGGGGCACCGCAAAGACCGCGTTTCGTGCGCCCCGATGGACAGTTTTCCCTGCGACCCTTTGTTTACGGGTACCGGCGAGCCAACCGCGAGGATCCTTGGTCGATCAAGCTCGAACCTGATCCCTCAAGGGTTTATGACATGCATTTTCTCGTGCAAGGGGAGCCGTATAGCCTATGGGGAATCCTGCCGATGGAACGGCGCCTGTTCGGCGTGATTGGAGCGGATGGCGAACCGGGATTTATTCATCTGTTCGGTACCGACCGGCAAGGGCGCGATATGTTCAGCCGGATCCTTCACGGTTCGCGGATCTCCTTGACCATCGGGCTGGTTGGGGTGGCGATGACCTTCATCCTGGGTGTGCTGATTGGGGGCATTGCCGGTTATGCGGGGGGGTGGACCGATATGGCCATCCAGCGTCTGATGGAGGTGCTGCATAGTATTCCGGGATTGCCGCTCTGGATGGGCCTGAGTGCGGCGCTGCCCGCCACGTGGTCGGGCGTGAAAGTGTATTTCGGGGTGACGATCATCCTGAGTGTCATCGGCTGGACCGGACTGGCACGGGTGGTCCGCGGTAAGTTCCTGGCACTGCGTGAAGAGGATTATGTGGTGGCGGCCGAGCTGCTGGGTGCCAGTCGGGGGCGGGTGATATTTCGTCATATGCTGCCGGGATTCATGAGTCATATCATCACCTCGCTAACCATGTCGATTCCCGGCATGATCCTCGGAGAGACGGCGTTGAGCTTTCTCGGAATCGGATTACGTCCTCCGGTGGTCAGTTGGGGCGTCCTGCTGCAGCAGTCCCAGAACACCTCCGCCATGGTCCTGATGCCCTGGTTGCTGATTCCCGGTGCCTTCGTGATCCTGACCGTGCTGGCGTTCAACCTCATGGGCGATGGCTTGCGCGACGCAGCCGACCCGTATCATTAGCAAATACGGCGAACCATTGGCTTTTCCCGAGCCCGGCTCGGTCCCAAAACGACAGGCTACCTGCCTGAACCTATTCTTCGCCTGCGGAAGCCTCTGCGGCAAGATGGGTGAGGTCGCCGGGATTCAATATATGGACCGGGGTTTCGAGTAGCGGTTGGGTGCGCCAATCGTCCTCATACAGCTCGGTAAGTTCTCCCGATGCATGTTGAAACACTTTTACACGCAGGCCATCGGGTGCATCAACCGTCAGGATTTGATCCCGTTCCGCGCAGCGGATTGGTGACTTCGATTTTGTCACCCCTCCCTTGCAGGTTTGAATCAGGCATCCAAACCAAACCGTATCATCCGTAAATACCCAGGCATCCAGATCAGCGGCTGTATCATGAAAGCGGCCTTGTCCCAGATTCGTGTAACGCTTCCGCACTAGCATGACGGGATGAACGGCACCACCACGGATCGTAAACGGTTGAATGTGCACCTGATGCCCGTAGGCGGACAGGATAATACCGGATGCGTCCTGCTCAAGCACGGTCCAGTTGGGTGTAATGCCAATGCTGTATTCGCCTTGATACGCGTGCACCTTGGCGTCAGGCATCGGTTCCTGTGTCCGGTGGTAGGTGTTAGGTTGTCGCGCAAACACACATAAGGCGGCATTGTCATGCTGGCAAACGAATCCGCTCGTGGGGGTATAGGCACCAGGCGCAAATACGATGGCGCGCTCGCTTTCACTCTCGCCCACCGCCACCATGCAATGTATTTGCTGCCAGAAGTAGTTTCCACCGGTCATGGTTCCAACGGCAGCATGCGAGTCCTGCCAGCTTTTGAACCGGAAAGGTATCGTCGTTGCACGGCCTCGTAAGCTGTAGGGGAAGATGCGCTTCCGGTATTCGTCACGGACGGACTTTGGCGTATACGGGCTGTCCGCGCCATTATTAACACAACCCGGTTCACGGTTCCCTGGGGTAAGGAATCCGCGATAGTCGCGCGAACTCCCGCAAACCGGCAGACGCAAGACAGGGTGTGTGATGCCGTGCAGCAGGGCGCTCAGGTGACCCAGTGCATGCTTGGATTCCCGGCGCATCTGATTGTCGCGGGTTGTCTCGTGAATGACCTTGAGTGCCTCGTAGTCTATGTTGCTGTATGCCGGCGATGCGAATTCATCAATGCCGTAATACGATATATGGTTGAACCAGCGTTGCCATTGCGCTGCAGCCTGGCGAAGCAATCGCTCGTCGTCGTAGTGTTCGCCCGCCATCAGGAGAGCCTGGATGTATAGGAGGAATATGTTCGTGTATCCCTTGAAATCCCGATGCAGGTCAAAGCGCTCTTCGCTCCAGCGTCTTTCCGTTGCCACGATGGCGCGCTTCACGCAGGCATCCAGATCGCTGGATACTTCTGTGGACATGCTTCCCTGGCCGCGCTCCAGCATTTCAATCAGAGAGGGCATCATAAACAATACGGTATTCAGATCCTCGGCCTTGCTGCCTGGCTGCCAGGGAAACTGTCCATGGTTCCGGGAGGACGGATCATCCACTTGCAATGACATCAAAGCCTTTACAATCTTCAATGCCCGGTCGACATCTGCACGCTCCCCTCGACGAAAAAGCTGTATGGCATAATCAGCCGTCGGAAGCGTGGCTCCGGCCAGATGCGTGTCCGCATTATAAATGGCCTCATACTTAGATATATTCATTGTAGCTCCGTGGAAATCCCGCTTGTATGCATTCCAAATGCCAACCCGACCTACAGGCCACCGTTCTCCAACCATTGGGCGCAGTCGACCGTCTCATCATCAAAAACGCGCCGCAAGGCAACTTCAATCCCGGGAATAGAGGTCGCCGCCGTGCCGTTCGGTTGCGTTTGCTGCTGCCCCTTGAGCACGTGAATCGGACAGGCGGCATGAATCATATCAACAACCGCCGTTTGCGCCATGGCGATATCCAGATCGCAGATAAATGAGTTTCCGCCCTGAACCGCATCCAGCACAGCACCGATCATGGCGCGACGAGAACCATCCCCGCCGCCATCTACCGCAAAGGAGAAGGGGCCCCCGGCGGCCGGTTTGATGATAACATTCTTATGCGTCATCGATATCACCCCGTTCCGGCCCTGTATTTGAATCACAGGGTCGACAAGTTCACGGCTGGCGTGGGTGGCATAGAAATAGAGCGGCACACATCCGTCGGTCTGAATTTGCAGGCATGCCGTGTCGCAGCTTTCTATGTCATTTGCACGATAAAGTCTGGCACTCACGCTGCGCGGGAATGTCGCTTCATGGTCGCCAGCCCCCGCCTGGAAAAGCATCATCATCAGCTCGTGAGCCACCGCATTATTGAATGGGGAGTCATTCACAACACTCCCGTCGAGCGTCAACCTGCCCGCCCAGCGATTCCGGGTGTAGTAGCGATGGTCGCGCGGCCACATGACGAGGCACTTGATCGACTCCAGCGGACCGATCATACCGTCCAGGATATGCTTCTTCACGGCCAAGGCAGCAGAACTGTACATATGTTGATATCCAACGGCAACCCGTCGCCGGGCTATTGCGGCCGCGTCACGCATAGCCATCGCATCCGCCATGCATCCGGCCACCGGTTTCTCGACCAGCACATGCATACCCGCCTCCAGCGCAGCAATACACATTGGCCGGTGCAGCGGGATCCCGGTGGGAATGCAGCAGAGATCTGCCGCCCCCGATAGTTCCCTGAGCATCACGGTGTAGTCGTCAAAAATACGGCAGCCGATTTTCCGCAGATGGCTACACGCGTCCGCTTCCTCTGCCGGATTGATAACCGTTGCCCCGACAATCGCAAGATTGCCGGCAGCATGCTCGGCAACCAGAAGATCATAGTGAACACGCCCATAGCCGGATATGCCAATAATACAAGCCTTAACCATGGTCCGCGATCATCCTTCCATCGATTCCTTCAGTTGCCATCGAGCTCCCGCATGACCACGTCCCGGAACATGACCGGATTAGTGCTGATTCGCATGGGTTTGCCACTGGCCGTGGTCACATTCTTAAGAATGATCTCTTTGGTCTTGATATACGGAAATTTTTCGACATAGGACGCGTCCTTGTAGGCCGGATTGAAGTTCCCCAGGACGGCGGGGCCTTCGTAGCCCGCGGGCGGGTTCGTGTCTTCAATGTGCACATTTTCGATCGTGATCCGTTCAGGCAGATAGGCTGTGTAGCCATGGCTGTGGCTTCCGGTATTGCGGCCGTTTAACAGAGTAATTGTTCCACCATTTGATTTAAAGTTGCAATTGCGGACGATCATTTCGCCCCGCCAGGTACTGCCATAGTCCTCCCGCAGATAGACGCCCTTATTCGTGTTCTCAATCAGCAGTGTGCCCATACCTATCAACGAGATGCCTCCGGACCCGATCTCCGAGTTGCGGATCGTCGCATTGGCGAGACCCTGGTGCGAATCGAACCGATTCAAGGTGCACCCGTCGAAGACAATGTTTTTGCCACCGTTGGAAGCCATGATGCCCCAGTACTTTTGGTCGTAAATATCGTTGCTCTGACGGCAGTTGAAGATGGTCAAATTCAGAGCCTGCCCCACGCCAAGATCATAGGTTCCCATTGTTTTCCCTTTCTTGACATTTTTCAACTTAGTCCTATAGGTCTTGTGCGAGGTGAAGACTCCATTGCGGATGGTTACATTGGCACAAAAGTTGACATTGAAGAAGCCACTGTAGGGCGCGCTCTGCTTCCCTTCACCGGTGACATAGTGCTCTAGGCCATCGATGACAAGGTTTGATCGACGGATGGCCAAACCGCGACCGAAGTAATTGTATTCCGATTTCTCTCTGTTGGCAATCGTGGTGAAGTGTCCGCCGGTGACCTTCAAAGTTGTCTTGTCAATTGGATACGCCGTGGCACTCGTAATGGTATCAAAGTCCCAGACAATCGCCGTCGCGGGATCAACCTTACCATCGGCACCGACCAGAAAAAGATCCCTCATCGGTACACCTCCGTGACTGTTGGCTCCACGCCGGATGTAGTGCTTGACCTTATCGTTGAGAACTATCACCAGGCAGGGTTGCGGCAGTTTGATATCGATCTGCGATTGGTTTTGCTTGATGGGTGGGAACTTTTCAATTTGGATCGGTTTTAGGGCGGAGCTGATATCAAAAATATGCTTTGACCTGTCGGCCACCTGGGTGTCGTCGATGATGAACTTAGCCGAGCCGAAATCGGTATCCGTCTGAATCACCGCCGTTGAGTTGCTCGTGCCGCCAACGTAGTAGGTCGCACCGTCCTTCGCCTTTACCGGTAAACCGTGCTCGTTCGCATACGCATGGGCACGGATAATCGCGGGGTGATCGTCCGTCTTGCCGTCACCTTTGGCGCCGAAATCCTCGTACCGCACCACACCCCCGGTCACGGCAGCGCGCAGCGATGCGGCCGGCCAAAGGCCTATCAGCAACACGGCGGTCGCCAGCATGATATTTGCCAAATAAGTCGACTTACAGGTTTTTCTCATATCCGCTTTCCTTATTTTATTCCGTTATGATCCAGCTGACGTCTATTCCACAAGCTGTACTCCAAGGATCTTGAGCATCTGTTCCGCGACGAGTTTGTTCCCAGCCGCATTCAGGTGGACCTGGTCCTTTGTGAGAATCCCCTTCTTCTGGTTTTTGGGATTGTTGGCCGTCAGATAGTCCGAGAAGGCCTTGCGTAAATCCACCAGCGTCACCTGTGTGTCGGCTGCCACTTTCCGGCTGATGTCGCAATACTCATCCAGCATCTTGTCAGTGGCGTTGGTGCCGATCTTGTTCTCGCCGATAACGGATGCGGTGCAAAGAACAACCTGGGCGCCAGAGGCCTTGATCCTGCCGATGATGTCCCTGAGCCCGGCCTCGAACTCTTCCTTGGTCGACCCCTTGCGCATTTCGTCGGTCTTTTTGTCCTTCTTAAACCAATGCCATACATCGTTGATACCGATGTAGATGAAGACAATCGATGGCTTCTTGTCTAGCACGCTTTCCTGAAGGCGGGCCTGAAGATCTGCAACCTTGTTGCCGCCGACACCGGCATTGATCGTTTCCACGCCCCAATCTGCATGCGCATTATCGATCGAACGCTTTATGAGGCTGACGTATCCACCCGCCCCACCGCCAAAAGCGGTAATCGAATCACCCAGGAATACGAGGCGATCGCCCTTTTCCAGAGCGATTTCCGCCGGCTGGGCATTGCCACTTTGAACAAACAATAGAGCCCCTACTAACGTGCTGACGACTAACGTTCTCATGTTGTGTAACCTTTCTGTTATCCTTCCAATCCTTATTCCAAATTACTTGTACCCGGCGGGCCTATGGTTTTTTGTTATCATCCGGCCCCGTAAGCCTGACCTCGTGGAGACACAACCCATAACGCCCACCCGGCGGGTTGATGCCAAGCTTCACGCCGTTCCAGCCGGGACTGAAATTAGCCGAATAGCACAGCCACAGCGTCCGTCCATCACCACTGATGAACTTGCTGGGGAAGTTCAGGAAATACCCCTGCTCTCCGAAATCCTTCATGTATACCGCCATCCGCCACGGGCCCGTGATGGCGTCTGCTTCGAGGATATAGGAAGTCATTTTCGCAACGGTCGGCCAGCCGTCCGTGACACACATCAGGTATTTCTTCAACCCCGGAACATAGGTGGCCGTGACACAACCCATGTGGTTGTTCCACTCCAGCAGGGGTTTGATCTTTGTGAAGTCCGCCGTCCAGATCGGCTGCCCCTGCGCATCATATCCGGCGAAGAATTCATAAGCCTTGATGTCGTTGATGGTTTCCGGGGAAGGCGTCACTCGCGCGAGATATGCCTGATCGGCTGTGATCCAGCTTAGATTTGCGTGGTCAAAATCATTGGTGCAACCCGGACTCTCTTCAAACGGAGTACCTGGCTTGCCCAGCTTGATGCAGGAACGCGGGTGCGGATCGTTTTCTTCCGCGCCCATTCCCAGCAGGTAGGCTTTGCCGTCCGGGGAGTGCTCCATATTCTTGCCGAAGTCCACGAAATGCGGTGCGCCCATCTTCACCGGGCCGGGGTATTTCGCTGGCTCCGGAAAGAGCGGCTTTTCAGGGGTAAGGGGCGATGGTTCCCATGTCTTGCCGTAGTCACGCGAAATCCGGAATCCAGGCATCGGACCGAGGTTCGGCCAGTTCCACTGGAAATCATTGTGCTTGAAGACTGCCGTCGGCGCAAGGCAGTAGGTGCCGTAATACCATATGTCGTTATGGACCAACGAGCCAGCCGGATAGCGCCCGCGATAAGGAAACGGATCGGCGGCCTGCGGAGCTGACGTGTTACGGATCTCAAGATTCAGAGGGTCATCACCGATCATAACAGCATTCCCTGTTCTAGCTTTCTTTGCCGGCCATGATTGGCTCCTGGCACCATCCGTCTTGCCATCAGTCCATGGAGAATACAAATTACCATTACTCGCCCACGACGGATAAAAGGTGTCTCCGCACTTGTAGTCACTGTGACGGCCCGTAAAAGTTATCCCAGTCAGCTCCGTCGACTGCTTGAACGGGCAGTCCGCAGGAACCTCCGACGTCCATGAGAATCCTTCAACGGCGGGTTTCGCTTGCGCCATCGAGGTTTCCGTTGGCTTGGCGTCCTGGGCCTGCAAGGCTATCGGCGAAAAAAGCTGTGCCCCCAGAATGATGACTACACCGAATGAATTTTGCTTTCTGATCATAAATTAGAATCTCCTGTTTTTTGGGTTTGATTTGATCCGCTACTTGCGGGACGCGGCGATGGTTTCCTTGAACAAATCGAGTTCGGCCGGGGCGTAGGGCGTGTGGTCGCCGTGGAAAAGATCGTGCTGCCAGCGTTCCGGTGCGGGTTTGCCGGGGCGCGCCCCCCAGGGAAGGTGCGTTTGGGTGCGACCGTTGACCAGGCCCCAGTGCATGCAGCCGACCTTTGCGGCGGCGAAAACCGGCAGGCAAGCCTCGACCAACGATCCGCGTGGGCGGTTGAGCCACTCGGTGTTGATGACCGGGCGTCCCTGTTTCTTCAGTTCGGCGATGGTACCTCGCAGGTGGTCGGCTGTGTTGTAGTTGTGGAAGGTGATGATATCGCTGAGGCGGAAGATGATGTCGTTGAGTTTGGCATTGTCATTCCATGTTCCGATCGTGAGCGGCTGGGAGGGATTGATTTCGCGCGCCCAGGCGAAGACCTTTTCGACCAAGGAGAGGGAAACATCGCCGAGATTACCGTTGTTCGGCTCGTTGTAGAGATCCCAGACCCATACGCGGCGATCGTCGCGATAGGTGGTGAGGATGTCGCGGACGTATTTCTCGAGGCGGGGCCAGGTTTCCGGGTTACGCACCATGTCGTGGCCGGGCGAGGGCGTCCAGCCATTGGCATAGAATCCCTCGAGGACATCGATCTGCTTTTCGTGGCGCGGGTTTTTCAATGCCTCGTCGCTGCCGAACGCGCAGTCATCGAAGAGTGCGAACATCACCCGGAGTCCGTGGCGGTCGCAGCCCACGAGGAACTCCTCGAGCCGCTTCTTGAAGGTGGCGGGATCGTGCTCCCATACGACGAAGGGCAGGACGACGCGCAGGCAGTTGAAGCCGATCTCCTGGGCCACCGCGAGTTCCTTGTCCATCTTCGCGAGGTCGAAATTGTAGGGCATCCACATCTCGGTGTAGCTGATGGCATGGGCGGGGATATAGTTGAAGCCGCAGGGCCACGGCTGGGCGTCATACCATTGGTTGGCCTTCGCGGCGGGCCAGCGTCCAGCGGCGTCCTGGACTTGGGATTCCGCGGCATGGACCGCACCGGTTGCAAGCGGCGTGCAGGGGGTGTCTTTCATGAGGTTCTAGCTTCCATTTCCAGTGAATTCCCGTGATTCGCCACGGGGCACGACGATCTTTCCGGTCTTCCCGCCGTACCGTACCTCACACTCGCCGGTCGAGTTCGAGACATTGCGGATCACCGCGGACGTCAGTTTCCCGTCTTTCCATTCGATGTCCATCTCGTATCCACCGCGGACGCGCAGGCCCTTGACGCAGCCGGCAGGCCAGGCCTTCGGCAGCGCAGGCAGCAGATCGATATAGCCCATGTGGGACTGGACAAGCATCTCGTTAACGCCGGCCGCATAACCGAAATTGCAGTCGATCTGGAATGGCGGATGAAATCCGTACATGTTCCAATAGACGTTGTTCCGGATGAATTCCCCGAGCAGTTTGTAGGCGCGCTCGCCGTCATGCAGACGCGCCCAGATGGCGATCTTCCAGACCTTGCTCCAGCCTGTGCCTCCGTCCCCGCGCGCATTCATGGACACCTTGGCCGCCTCGGCCAGTTCGGGCGTCGTCATGGGGGAAATCTGGCGGCCCGGATGGACGGCGATCAGGTGCGAAAGGTGCCGGTGACTGCTATTCGGGTCATCGATGTCTTCCGCCCACTCTTGCAATTGACCCCACTTGCCGATCTTCGGCCCGAGCAGAAGACCCCGCATGGTCTCGACTTTTTTACGGAACGCTTCATCCACACCAAGCACGTTTGACAATTCGATGTAGTTAGTAAAGAGATCATAAACAAGCTGCTGCTCGTAGGAGTTGCCTTCGGCCTCGGGACCATGCTCGGGAGAAATGCTGGCAGGACTGACAAGGGAGCCGTCGGGTCCTTCCTTGAGAAAATCCTCCCAGGTCTCGCAGAGTTCCTTGATGATCGGGTATGCCCGGTTCTTAAGATACTCCTGATCGAGGGTAAAGGCGTAGTGGTCAAAGATATTCTGGGCCAGCCAGGCCGAGTCACCAGGGACCCAATGATAGGTCGCGCCTCCAAAGATCCCGTTTTCCGAGCGGGTCATCCAGCCCCTCACGCCAAACTCTTTTTTGGTCGCATCGCGCCGTACCGGAATGATCGAATTCAGCCACTCGGCATACGGCGAAAAACACTCGGAGAGGTTGACCGCGTCGACAAACCAGTAGTTCATCTGCACATTCACGTCCGAATGATAATCGGACCGCCAGGCGGGCTTGTTGCGGAAGTTCCACAACCCCTGCAGGTTGGCCGGCATGCAGCCCGGCCGGGAACAACTGATCATCAGGTAGCGCGCATACTGGAACAGGAGTTCTTCAAGGTCCGGATCGGGCTTGCCCTCCTTGTAGGCAACCAGCCTTTTCCAGGTTTGAAGTAGCCGTGCCGCCTCCGGGGTTTCCCCCAGATCCAGGCTGACGCGGTCGGCCAACTGCCGGTAATCCAGGATGTGTTCATTGAGCAGATCCTCAAACGATCGCTTTGACGCGCTGGCAAGGCGATCCATGATATGCTGGTGCGGATGCTCCCGTTTCCACCCTTTGACGCGCTCATTCAGGTAGTCGGTGCCCCCGTCGAGCATGATCAACAGGCTGTCGCAATCCTTGAAGACGATCTGGTTATCCTCAATCGTGAGCGATCCGCCCTCGTTCTGCACCACGACCTGTGCTTCGTAGGCAAGGACGATGTCGTAATTCCTATCCGGCTGCTTGAATCTGCCGGACACCATGCCGGACATTACGATCCGGTTGCCTTCGGCCTTGATGGTTCCCTTGTGCGAGGGTTGCAGGGAGATGGCTCCGCTGTAAGCGCCTTTCTTGTCGGCGCTAAGACGGAAGACCAGGAGATTGGCCGGATTACTGGCAAAATATTCACGCCGGTAGTTCACGCCTGACAGTTCATAGCGGATGGTCATGAGCGACTTGTTGATGTCGAGCTCGCGCCTGTATCCGGTCACGTGTTGTAACGCGGGCTCCGGCGGTACCTCTTTTGAGTTGCGGGATATCGGGCCGAAATCGGGAAGCGGTTGTAATGTTGAAGCCAGCTCCTGGTTCGCTCCCGTTGTTGCCCACGCGTTCGTATCGATCGCGAAATCGAAAAGCAAATGCCCGAAGTTCTGATACGCGCCGGTATCACTCTCGTCACCAATCCAAACGGTGTCTTCATTGAATTGAATATTCTCCCGCGCGATACCACCGCGGACCATGCAGCCCAGCCGGCCATTCCCGATCGGCAACGCTTCCGTCATCCAGCCCGGATTCGTTTCGGGCGCCGGCATATCGAACCAGATAACGCCATGCCCGGCACTGCTGGCCCTGTTCGCCGACTCCGGCTTCACGGCCGCCTGAACACCGGCGACATGGACGGACATCATTCCCAGAAAGAGGAATGCGGCGGCTGTTGTTGACTTCCTATTCATGTTCTCCCTTTTTCATTTGATATACGTATCGACCTGCTCTGGCAGGCGCGTGCCCGTCTTTATCTGGTCTCTGAAATCAACAAATCAATGAGGGGTTTGGGATCGGGTAGGCCGTGGGGGTGGTGATCGCCGTTTTCCTTCGGGAAAAGTTTCACGCGACCTTTGTTCTGCTCCCAGAACTCGACGAGTTTACCCGCGTTATCCTCGTAAGGCACGGTTCGATCCGCGGTGCCGTGGCAGGAAATAAGCAACACGCCGGCTTGGATGGCGGGAAGGAGTTGATCGGTTGGGCGGATGGATTTCTCGAGAGCGCTTGCGTCGTCGGCAAAGCCGAACGCCGTCTTGTATCTTGCCCAATCCCCTTTGCTGCCTTTGCCTTTTCTGGTGAGTTGGAATCCGCCGGGCCAGGAGCGGATATCACAGACGCCGTTGTCGAGGTAAAGGACGCTGGCGCGATCTGGATGAAGGCGAATCCATGCATTCACGTAAAGACCGCCGCGGGAGATCCCGAGCAATGCGGGTCTGGCGGAAAGACCGCGTTTCCCGTGGAGCTCGGTGTAGAGTTTCTCCCAGGCCGCCATGGCATCGGGGGAACCGAATTTATTGCTCTGCGTGACGTAAGCCACGTGCCAGCCTTTTTCGACGAGGCCGCTTTCGAGCGATTTCAGATGTCCCGCGAATTCGCCGATCCAGAGCCATGGTTTCCCCTCCGCGGCGGTGGTGGGGATCTGTAATGACACCTTTGCACCATCGATTTCAAAATCCCCTGTCGTCGCGGCGTAGGATGTGCCGAATGAAAGCAGGAAAGCAATCGCGCAGATGAAACGGGATCTCATGATAAATCCTTCTTGCTCCCTATGATTGTCCGCGTTTCAGGACCATCACCGGCGACTTCCAGCCGACCGGATTCCTGCCGCTGAAGCCACCGGCTTCGAGGAAGAGATAGCCATCTTTCACCGTTATCTTGAGTGCTTCCCCGCGAGCAAGGTTGAGCAAGGTATCGCCACTCCAGAGCATGGTCGCGGAATCGGTGAGCCCGCCATCCTTGAAGGTGATTGCCTTTAACGGTGCGTTGCGGGAATCTGCCGGTTTGGCTGGGTCAAACGCATCGACCGTCGGTACCATGGCCACCGTTGTCCAGGTACCCGGCAATCCCGGTTTGGCAATGAACTTGCCGTCCCAGCGGAACTTGCCCGCATCGGGATCGGCTTGCTCCTCCTCGGGTTCGCCCCCTTCCTCCTGGGGCTCGCCTTCCGCCGCGGGTGCACCCTTCTTGTCATCGGGTTTCTGCAAGGCCTGCCAATCCGACGAAAGCATTGGCTTGACCATGGCTGCCTTCGTGATCATGTCCTGATCCAGTGGCGGCATTTGCATCTCCTGGAACCAGATGGCCATGAAGCTCGTCTTGAGCTTGCTACGCAACTGCACTTTGAGAAAACCCGTGGCGGCGATGGTCACCGGGCCGCTTTGGTACTCGGCCAGATTGTCCTTGTTGATATTCACTACAACGGGCCCCCCGGCGTCTCGCTTTGGGAACGGAGCCGTGCGCTCAAGCACTTGCTTGCCGTTGACATAGACCCGCACGCCGTCACCGGTGTTCATGTGCGATAGGCCGCCGACCACGAGCCGGTAGCGGTGCCCTTCCTTGAACTTCGGAACGGTGAAGGTCCCGCGGATCAGCAGGACCTCCTTCTCCCAGAAGGTGTTCAGCGGCTCGCAACAACGACAGAAGGAGCGACCACAGGGGCCTCGCCGCCGGGGGTTGCGGTCAGCATCCTGATCAATGAATGGTTTGATCCCCGTGCGCATTTTCCCGTCATCCTGCCCGAACGGCTGCAACCCGGTCTGCCAGCCCGC
>CAZZBA010000022.1:0-8200 GCA_964652765.1 uncultured Victivallales bacterium
AACCCAAGTTACAGGCAGCTTATAAACAGCACACCCCTATAACTGACCCATTACCACCGGCATTATACTGCGGTTGCCCCCCCGGCGTGGTAAGATGGAGAGTGACGCCGTTCGTTGCCACATCGAAGAGTTTGACGCATGGCTGCTGGGCCAATGTGTTGAACTTCACATCGAACGTGATGACCAGTATCTCGTTGGTCTGACCGGTGGTCAGCGTGAAATCCTGCCGCACGGAGGGATTATTAGTCGCCGTCGCGTCGACCAGGCGCAATCCCTGCACATCGTTGGTCTCGCCGAACGGCGACTGGGCGTCATTCACCGCGACGGAAATATCCGATCCGCCCGATGCGCCCGTAACGGTCCACGGGCTCAATGCAGCCGAGTTGGAGACGGAATAACGCTCGAAGTCGTCCCAGACCACCCAGGAAGCCGCCTTGGCCGGAAACGGCAGCACCGCCAGCAGCCCGGAAACCAGTACCAGCCTCAACTGCCCCGCTCTTCCGTATGCACGCATAATGAACTCCTGCCTGCTTCTCCATCCGCTTCGCATTATAGCATCGATACGAAAATCCTGAAATGAGATAATTTCGTATTGTAATTTAATGCATGTTATTCATTAACATAATAGCATCCTTATTTCATTGTGCAATATAAATTATTTGTAATTACTTATTACAATTTACAACATCCCACGCATTCAGTTCGTCTCGTTCGTCGCCACGATCCGGTAGTAAGCCGGGCCGGCCTCAAGCGGTCCCGTCCAGAGATTGGTAACCGTTGCTGAACGCTCAACGCGGCCAACCTGCACGAATCCCCCGCCCGCCTGTAGCAGATTGGTAGAGCGCAGGATGCCAAAGGGCGGGAGTTCCGGACTGGTGCTGCCGCCCATCCAGGTGACATGGAAGAATCCGTTCTCGTCGCGGGTGTCGATGATCCTGAAGCGGGATTGCGTGTCCGTCGGGTCGGTTCCCGCTAGATACTCCTGCCACGCGGCGAAGCCGTCCACGTCCGTGTCCAGCGCGGACGCATGCTCATAGCTGTTCGTGCCGGGATAGTAGGTATCCAGCCACGCGAAAGGGGTCGGGTGAAGAGTCGTCACGAAGTTAGGCAGCACGCCGCCCGTCACGTTGACCATACTGACGTCATCGACATAGTAGGTCACGGCGGCGGGCGGGCCTTCCCAGTAAAGATACGCCGATTGGATGGTGCCGGTGGCGGTCAGGGTGTAGTTGCCGGCCAGCTCCGTCCACCCGGTGTTCGACGCGCTTCTGCTCGCGACGGTCGCGTACAGGTTCGAGCCATTATTGACCACCAGGGCGGCCTTGATGACGGCGGCGTTGGTGTTTTCCAGGTACAGCCAGCTTGAAACCCGGTAGGTCTGTCCGGTGCTCATGAGTCCGGCCAGGGACTGGCGCGGACCGCCCCACGCCTGGTTGCGCCGCGCCCGTCCGCTGTAATTCCCGCTGCGCGCCTGCACGGAGGACACCTCCAGCGTGGCACCAAAGCCGTCCCAGCCCATGATGCCGCCCAGTTCGAAACCGGGATTGGCCAGGAGATTGGTGCGCCCGCTCGCGTACGCCAGGCGCGTGACCGGGCCGAACACGGTTTGATTCGTCACCGCGGCCGTGCGCGAGGCGGACGCCTGCAGCAGACCCTGCGACTGGAAGGCGGGCACCGGCACGGTGTAGACGGCGGCGGCCCGTGTAGGCATCCGGTAATCGAGGGCGTAGCGGACATCGGCTCCGCGGTTGGCCGTCAGGGCCACCTGGCTCTGCGGCGTGAGCGAGGCCGTGACGAAGGCCCAGTTCGTATCGGAAAGCAGGGGCGACCCGGCGTTGACAGTAAAGTCGAGGAACGCCGGACTCCTGAACTGCGGGTTGACCGCGGTGGACGTGGTGTCCTTGCCATTCGCATTCCACAGCGTGGGGGAATAGCGGTTAAGGCCCGCGGCGAGTGTGTCGTGGAGCGAGGTGTAATCCGGCAACTGCACCGGATTGGCTCCCTGGATGATATTGTTGAAGATCCGGAGACCGACCGTCCGGAAACCGTCCCGGTCCTCCCCCGTGTGCCAGTGCCCGATCTGCGTGGCATTGCTGGAAATCACGTTGCCGTAGATGCCGAGATAGGCGGTGTTGCTGATGTGGATGCCTGATCCGAGATTGTGGGCCACGGTGTTGTTGCGCACCACGGTCTCGCCGTTGTTGATCTCGATCCAGATGCCGTGCTGCCGATTGTGCGTAACGAGACTGTCCTCGATCAGGAGGTTGTTGCAGCGGTTGTCCGCCCAGATGCCGACCGTCTCATTATACTGCGCGGTGTGCCCGCGAATGATGAGATTCTCGAGGATATGCACCTTCATGCCGGCCTGGGCATAGCCGTAAAGTCCGCCCATGGTGCCGTAGCGCCAGTTCCCATAGCTGGTCGTGCAGTTCTCAATGAGGCCGTCCTGATCGAAACCGTCAGCCTGCACCACAAGGCCCAGTTGGCCGCAGTGGAGCGCGACCACCCGCCGCACCACGTAATCGAAGCCGCCGACTATGTTCGACCCGTTATTCCACACCGACTTGCAGTCTTCAACCAACGTATGGTTGCCCTTGAAGGAGTTTACATGATTGTGCTGGAATACCAGCCCGCGCAGGACAACATAACTGCCGGTCCCCAACGCAACCCGTTGATAGCCGGAAGCCATTCTGCCGTTCGCAGATCTCAACCAGATGATAGGCAGGGGACGTATTGTCGCGCATCTGGATATAGATGCGTTGATTGGCATCATCCACATAAAAGGTTTCGCTGGTCATGGCTGCCATGCCCAGAACCTGCCAGTAGAAGGAACCATTCACGAAAACCATCTCGCGGCGGCGGCCAAGCTCCGAGATTTCCGGCCAAGGCAGGGGCGGATTGGGATAGACACCCCAGTTGTTTGTCCAGGTCGTATACCAGGTGTTGCTGACGTAATGCGTCCAATCGGTATAAACATCGGAGCCGGATAACACCGCGGAACCCGGCTCCTTCGCCTCGATCACCAGGGGGGCCAGCTCCGTGCCGGACTGGGCCGCGCCGATCGTCACCGACTCGCGGTACGTTCCGGGATAAACCAGGATGCGCGTCCCTGGCGCGGACAGCTCGACCGCCCGGCTGATCGTCTTCAGCGGATGCCCCTCGCTGCCGTCGTTGTCGTCCGCGGCCTGCCCCGACTGGGTATCCACGTGCAGGGTTTGGTTCGTCACCCACTGCGACCGCGTGGCGACGGCCCATAAATTGGTTTCAAACGAAGGATCAAAGGGCACCGAATTGGTCTCCTCGTAACCAAGGCCATGCGACACAAGTCCTCCCAGCAACAGCAATCCCAAGGCACCAATACGGTAAACATGCTTTATCACGATACTCCCGTACCCCGGCTATTTCACAACGCCATCCGCCTCCCCTGCATGCATCAGCCACGACGGCGGCACCGGCTGGCGCGGCAACCCCGGACCGGACAGCTCCAGTTCCGGGCACTCTCCGCCCCAGATCCGGTGCTCCCACATCAGGCGATCGCCAATCGGCTCACGCTCACGGTCGAACCAGTATACCCGTCCCGTGGTCTCGCCGGGACGCCGATCACCAGGGCGCATGTCCACGAAATCGACCTCCAGCCGGTGCAGCCCAGCCTTCAAGGGAATCGCCCAGCCGCGGAACCCGTGCCGCTGGGTGGCCGGTTCCCACCGCTCTCCATTGATGAACACCTGCAGATCGCATCCCGTATCCACCGCCCAGTGCATGAATTCGTCGGGTGCCCAGACGGTATAGACGCCATCCACGGGGATTTTCAAATACCCGGAATAACGCAGTCCGAAATTGGCACCCGAATCAGCCGGACGCACCGGCACCTCGACCAGACGTTCCACAATGCCCTCGCGGACCAGGCGGCCCGCCTGAGGGAAGGTCAATCCGCTCAGGCGCACATCCCCTTCGTAATACGCATACCGCAGGCCGGGCTGCAACACCGCTGGCGGCGGGCACCCCGCCATCGCCGCCCGGCGCGTGAAATAGGCCGACGCGACAAGCGAATACGCCGTGCTGTCGGACTGGGTGCCGATCTCCCCCGTATAATTCCCGCCCACCGCCACCGCCTTGACCAGCGTCGTACCCTCCAGCGTCAGCGGTTCCCGGTAGCGCGGCGATGAACGGCCGGGGTCCGTGCCATCCAGCGTGTAGTGGATGACCGTTCCCGGCGTGGCGTGGGAAAGCGCAACCGTGACGGACTCCTCGAACACCGTGGCCGCCGACTCGAACCGCACCAGCGGCAACGGACGCACGACCGGAACAGAAAGCATCTGGCCGTCCTCCCCCGGCAGCTCCGCATGATCCGGCTCGTGCGCATCATCAAGCACCAGCCGCGCGGGACCGGCCTGTAGCGTCATCGGTCCGGAGCCGGTCCGCCACAGGAATGCGACACGCTCCCCGCTGGCGGTCACCGCCTCAAACCCGATGCCCGAAGAATCCCGCACCGGAGCAAACGACGCCAGCGGCCCCTCGCCCGGACGACGCGCATGCAGAATGGTGATCACGCACAGATCGCCGGACGGGCCGTAGTGGAACACCAGGTTCTCGGTCTTGATATCCTGCCCGAAACGGCCGCGCCAGTTGATTTCCGCCAGCCGCTCGAGCGCCTCGCCACCGGCCTGCGCACCTGCATAGACACCATCGGACGTGGCGACCTGGTACAAGGACAAATTGGCCGCGCCCTCGGTGCCGGTATGGACCGCGCCGCGGTCCGCGTCATAGCGGACATCCTGCGGCGAGACACTGGCATGCAGTCCCCACTGCAGTGTACAGAGACGGTTGGTTGCCGCTTGAATATGATCCGCGACAATCAGCAGTCCCGCCTTTTTGGCAAGCACGACACGCCGCTCCTGGCGCACATCCTCGATCACCAGACGCGACGCCCTCCCGATAAACGGGGCGGCATAGACGCCCTCGGCATAGTCAAAGGCGGCAGACGTGTGAAAGCGATACGGCAGGACGGCATCATCCCCCATATGCCACTGCGGCAACCCATAGGCAGGCACACGCCAGTCGGTCAGGTAATGCGCCGGCAGCAGATGCGCGGTTTCGGACTCCACCTTCGGTGCACCGTCGATCAGCAACTCGCCACCGCTGCGGTGTTCGATAAATGTGCGTCCGAAGGCAAACAGTTTCAGATGCCCCCACACGCTCGGTCCCCAGTAATGAAAGGGCCGGTAGGGCGAGAAAAAGACATCGATATCCTGCTGCGGACGCCACCCTGTCCGCAGGTGGTAGAACCCGGTGTACGGAAAGGCATCGGAGCCGGCCAGCGGTTCCCCGGCCCAGCCTGAGCCATAAACCGCCGCGACGATGCGCAGAATATCGTCATGCTTCACCAGCCAGTCCGGGAACACCGGCTCCGGCTGCCGGTTGCCAAGCTTGCGCCAGCGCACCCCGTAATCCTTGTCCGGCTTGGCCCAGCGCGGGGCGGTGCCGTTGATAAACAGGGAATGGGCCAGCGTCCGCATCCGGCGGATCATCTGGTCGCGGTGGTACTGCTCATAGGCGTCCGTCAGGTAGCGGGCATGTCCCGGATCGCGCCGGAGCATATTGAGCGTTCCCTGCTGCGGATAATTGAAGGCGTAATTGTAGGCCCAGTTCACATCGTGGCCATCGGGATAGCCGCTGGCCACCGGATAGACCTCGAACGCCCGGCGCTTCTCCCGCACCATGTAGCTGCTGAACGTGAATTCCGGAAAACTCAACCCCAGCACGGCGAGCCGGTGGGAATACATGTGCGACAGGCGGTTGCCGGTAATGCAGCGGACCAGCCGCATCTGCACCGGGATATAGAGTTCCGCCATGCGCAGCAGCGACTCGGCCAGCGTCAGCGCCGGGAACTCGCGCCGCGATTCCGGCCGCGCGACCGCAAGCTGCCGGAGCACGCCGAACAAGCTCGCCTCCAGCCCGATCTCGCCGGCATACCCCTCGCTCGAATTCACCCCGATCTCCAGGCCCCGTCCGCTGGCCAGCACGTCATCGAGCCAGTTCATGTGGCGGTCGTCCAGGATGTCGGCATAGCGCTGCAGATAGCGCGACTCGCCAGTCTCCTCATACGCCCGCAGCAGCGGGGCCGCCAGCAGCACATCACCGAGGTGGTCCTCCACCCAGCGTTCCGGGTTCCACGCGTTGACCGGTGTCATGTTTTCCGGCATCCACGTCCAGTTGATCAATCCCGGCGTACCCAGCACAAGCCGCAGGGACTGCACCCGTGCACGGTTCTGCTCGACAAAATCGCGCCACTCCACCCCCGGCGGCAAGGCCTCGGGGACCACCGGGTTGACCATCACCAGCGGATCGCGCATCAGAAGTTCCGCCTGCGCCAGCACCTCCTCGCGACCCGCCTTCGGCATGAACTGGCGGGCCTCCTGCAGCAGCGGACCGGCCGGTGCCGCCATCCGGTCCATGAACCCGTCCCGGTACGCCTCCAGCGCCTCGCGGTAACGGCCCTGCGCATGCAACGCCTGTGCGCGCCGGAACGTTGCCGCCAGCTCGTCGTCGCCATAAACCGTCTCGGCCGTGATCTCCGGTTGCAAGTAACTGAAGAAGCGATCGGCCACTTGCTTGAGATAGGGTGAATCGTCAGACAACCGCGTTTCAAAGGCGGCCAGCCGTTGCGCCGCCCGCGCCGGTGCAGGAGCCTCGCACACGAGCCCGTCGGCATACAGGCCCCCGGCCATACACGGCACCAGCAGCAACGTTTTCGGCATACGCATCCTACACCTCCGGATTCTCTGGGGCTGGCGCACTCATGCCCGGGAACGCATCGCCCGTACGCCCCGCCACCTCGGCCCGCAAGGCTGTCAACTCCTTGACAAGCCCCTGTCGGGCCGGATCCCGGTAGAGGTTATGCATCTCGTACGGATCACTTCCAAGGTCGTAGAGCTGATTCAGCAGGTGGTACGTGTCATTACCCTCCTTCTCCTCCGCCACCAGCGTCAGCTTAAAACCGCCAGCAATGATGGATCGCCACTGGCGCGGTTCCAGATGCATGAAGCCTTCCAGCAGCACGGGCCGGTCCTGGAGGCGGCCGCCACGCAGTGCCGGCGTCAGGTCCTGCCCCGTCATCCGCGGACCGGGGGCGCTGCCCGCCAGCGCCAGTAAGGTCGGCGCATAGTCAATCACCGAGACCGGCTGGGCGACCTGATGACCGCGGCGGATACCGGGACCGCGCACGTAAAGCGGGATCCCGGACGATTCCTCGAACGGCACCAGCTTGGCGTGGCGGCCGTGCGAGCCGAGCATATCGCCGTGATCGGAGGTGAAGACCACAATCGTGTTCCCAGCCTCGCCACTCTCATCCAGATGGCGGAGCAAACGCCCGATCTGCGCATCCATCAGCTCGCAAAGCCCGTAGTAGCCGGCAATCGCCTTGCCCGTCTGGCTATCCTGCCGCGACGCCTCTGGCACATTGGGCCGCCACTGGATATCGGCCGGATTGAAACGGTCATGCGAGGGCGGCGGCGTATACGGGTCATGCGGGGGGCCAAACGCCACGGTCAACGCCCAGGGAGCATCCGCCTTCTGCCGCCGCATGAAATCGATCGCGAGATCCGCCTGTAGCACCGGCTCGTAGATATCCGAGAAAACCAGCTCGCCATCCGGCGTGAAATACCGCGCCCGCGCTTCATCCGCCTGGTCCAGCCGGTACCAGTGGCCGCGGTTGAAGCCGTGGAAATCATCCCAGCCCTGCCGCCGGTGCGGGGGCACGAATCCCGGCCGAGCCTGACCGTCGAGGTGCCATTTACCGATATAGCCCGTCCGGTAGCCGGCATCCTTCAACCGATAGCCGAGATTCTGAGGATCCTGCTCCAGATAAAGATTGTTGCGCAGGAAACCGTTCTGATGCGTATGCCGCCCGGTTTGCAGCGTGGCCCGCGTCGGACTGCAAACCGGGTGGTTCGAGTATGCAGAGGTGAACTGCGTACTCTCCGCCGCCAGACGGTCCAGCACCGGGGTTGCCAGGTTCGGATCCCCCTGCCCGCCAAACGCCTGCCGACGCCATTGATCCGGGAAGATCAACAGGATATTCGGCTTGAGCGCGCCGACAAGACGGCTGGCCACCGCCGGCAGCGAACACAATCCCACACTCCCCAACGCGGTGGTCTGCATAAATCGGCGACGTGTCATGCGCATTCCTTTTTCCTTTCCG
>CAZZBA010000022.1:8300-11313 GCA_964652765.1 uncultured Victivallales bacterium
TTCAACATACTATTATTAATTACAAACCAGAAGCAAATAAACAAGAGAATATATTTATTAATTGCATAATTAGCTATATATAAGCTATTTATAGACTATATTATATAAGCATTCCAAAAATCAGCGCATAATATTTAACCCATTATTGATTCTGTTTGCATTTTTATAATATGCGGCTATGCTATCAATCATGAACGTCTGCTCCGCTTTATCAACGCGCATGGGAATGGCCGTCCGGCTGGTCGGTTTCGGGCGGCGGCTGAAACATCCGTTCCGCCTGCTGCTGATGGCGGGGGGGATTGCCCTCCTGCTGCTCGCCTTCGGCGCGTTGCTGCGGCCGCACATGAACGAAACACTGCCGGCTGACCTGGCCGCTCCGGCGGTTCTGGAGGCGTACAACGCCTTGCGTACACCGGTCGTGGATTTCGCCAATCCGCCGGTCTTCCAGGTAGATGTCGACTACCGCGAGGGGCAGGCGGCGGCATGGTGGCCCAAGGGGGAAAGCCCGCTGTTTACCGAGCTTGTCCGCCAGGGAAAGCTGCCACCGGTGGAGCAGCGGACCGGACCTGAACCGGTAGTGCTTCGAGGCGTGGACGGCATCGGCCCTTATGGCGGGGACTGGTGGATGCTGGCCACCGATGTGGATAATGTCCGCCTCTTCCTGCAGTATGTCGTGGCTAACAATACGCTTGTGCGATATTCGCCTTACGGCACACCCGTCCGGCCCCACCTGGCCCGTGAAGTCATTCCCTCGGAGGATTACCGGGTATGGACGGTGTACCTGCGGCGCGGGGTGCGCTGGTCGGACGGCATGCCGTTCACAGCGGATGACATCCTGTTCTGGTGGGAGCATGTGGCGAACCATCCGGTTACCGGCTCCATTCCCGAGACGCTGCGCGTGAACGGCCAGCCGGGGCGCATCGAGAAGGTGGACGACCTGACCGTGCGCTACATCTTTCCCGCCTCCAATCCCGGGTTCCTGCATGAGCAGGCCTCCGCCGCGGGTTCGCTCTTCATGGCGGGTCCGGCGCATTACCTGCGCCAGTTCCACACCATTTTGGGGGACCCGGAGCTGATCCGGCGCGTCGCCCGCGAGAACAGCATTCAACCGGAACGGGTACTGGCGCTCCGTAATCACGCGATGAATCCCGAGAAACCGTCGCTTTCCCCCTGGCTGCTGCGCACGCACCGCGACAACGGGCCATGGACACTGGTGCGCAATCCCTATTATTTCGCCGTGGATGAGCAGGGCAGCCAGTTGCCCCGGCTCGACCGCATCGTCTTCCACCAGGTCAGCCCCCAACTGGTGGAGAAGAGCCTCATGGACGGGATCACTTCCGCGATGCTGGCCGGCAAGATCGACTACACCAGCCTGATGAACCAGCGTGAGGCCGGTGACTACAGCGTGCGGCACTGGTTTGTCGGCGGCACCCTGCAATGGGGCATCCTGCCTAATCGCCAGTTGCCGGTTTCAGACACGGACAAGACGTCCGCGGCGCGCCGCGAGCTGCTGCGCAATCCCGAGTTCCGCCGCGCGCTCGCCATCGCCATCAACCGGCAGCGCATCATCGATGCCGAATACATGGGCGTCGGCGAGCCTGTTGCCCCCGGCCCGGGACCGGGCGAGCCCGGTTATGATCCCGTGCTGGGCAAGGTCAACGCGCAGTACGAACCGGCACGGGCGAATGCCATCCTGGATGCTCTCGGCCTGACAACCCGCGACAGCGAGAACTACCGGACTCTCCCGGATGGATCCCGCCTGACGTTCCGGCTGGTCACGCCCGGCAACACGGAGACGCTGCTCTTCGTCCGCGAGGACTGGCGGCAGGCCGGGATACGCGTGATCGTCCAGCAGCGCCCGCACCGGCTGATCATGATGGAACGTGGCCACGCCGATTTCTCCATCAGCGACGGCAGCAGCCCGCTGGGCTTGGAGGCCATGGGCGCCGGGGCCCACTATTTCAACTGGTACCACCGGGGCGGATTGCACGGCGATCCGGAATCGCGGGTGGGCACCGAGGAGCCCCCGACCCCGCTTGAACAGCAATTGATGGGCATGGGGGAACGCGCCCGGGTGACCCCCGATCCCGCCGAACGCGAACTGCTCGCCCGCGAGATCGCGAGACACGCCCGCGAGCAGGTCTGGACGATCAGCGTGCTGCCCCCCAGCACCATGCACCCCCAGGCGCTGATGGTCGTCAAGAACGGGCTGCGCGGCGTGCCGGACCTGGTCTACGCCCTGTTCTCCCATGGCTGTCCCAACAACGCCGCCCCCGAAACCTGGTTCTGGGACGACCCGGAGTCCATCAACGGCGCGCCGGCGACGGCGGCGTACCTGGCCGATCGCCAGGCCTCCATCCTGCAGGAAATTCAGCATATCTCCCTACCGGCCGGGCAGCGGTCAACTGGCCCGGTGGATACGACACGGCATTCACGGCTTACCGCCGGCTGGGTGGTGCAGTTCGGCATCTGGACGCTGGTAGCGCTGTTCATCGGCATGTCGGCGCTGCGCCATCCGTTCGTCATCCGCCGGCTGATCCTGATGGTTCCGACTCTCGTCACGATCTCGATTATCGTCTTCGCCGGTATCCAGCTCCCGCCGGGCAGCTACCTGGACACCCGCATCCAGATGCTTGAGGAACAGGGCCTGCGCGCCCAGGCGGAAATGGAGATCAAGGACCTGCGCGAGCGGTTCCACCTCGACGACAGCATGATCAGGAACTATTTCCGCTGGACCGGCCTGCTCTGGTTCACCACCTGGAAGGATGCCGACAAGGGGCTGCTGCAGGGCCACCTGGGGTTCTCGATGGTCAGTAACCGCCCGGTGAACGATCTGCTGGGCGACCGGATCATGCTGACCTTCGCCATTTCGCTCGGCACCATCCTGTTCACCTGGATCATGGCCATCCCGATCGGCCTCTATTCCGCCGTACGGCAGTACTCGCCCGGTGACTACATCCTCACCGTGATCGGGTTTCTCGGCATGTGCATCCCGAACTTCATCTTCGCGCTG
>CAZZBA010000022.1:11323-14573 GCA_964652765.1 uncultured Victivallales bacterium
GGTACTGATGCTGCTGAGCCGGCAACTGTTCGATTTCACGATCAGCGGCCTGTTCTCCAGCCAGTATGCCATGCAGAGCTACTGGACCTGGGCGAAGTTCATCGACCTGCTCAAGCACCTCTGGGTACCGGTCATCGTCATCGGCCTGGGCGGGACGGCCGGCATGATCCGTGTCATGCGCGCCAACCTGCTGGACGAACTGAAGAAGCCCTATGTGGTCACGGCCCGCGCCAAGGGCGTCCGTCCGGTACGACTGCTGTTGAAGTATCCGTTCCGGCTGGCGCTGAATCCCTTTATCTCGGGCATCGGCGGCATCCTTCCGCAGCTCATCTCCGGCGGCGCGATCGTGTCGATCATCCTGAGCCTGCCCACGATCGGCCCCCTGCTGCTGGACGCCGTGATGCTCGAGGACATCTACATGGCCGGCTCCCTGCTGCTGATATTGAGCATTCTCAGCGTCATCGGCGTGCTGATCAGCGACCTGCTGCTGATCGCGCTCGACCCGCGCATCCGCATGTCACGGGGAGGTGGACGATGATCACATCCCGGACGAATAAACGGGAAGCAGGCTCGATGAGCCAGCGGGAACTGGTGTGCCTGCGCTTCTCGCGGCACCGCCTGGCGGTGGTCTCGCTGTATCTGCTGGGGATCCTTTACAGCATGGCGCTTTTCGCCGAATGGGTGGCACCCTATCCAGCGGACGAAAACCATCTGCAGCATACCTACGCCCCACCGCAACCTGTCCGCTGGAGTCCGGCGCACGGGCTGCACACCTTCGCCATCGAGCGCCTGATCAATCCCGTCAACCTGTCTGTGACCTATGCAAAGGTCCGCTCGGGAATCGTTCCGTTGCGACTGTTCCCGCCGTCGGATACGCGGCTTTGGAACCTGCTGCCTGTCGGGCGGCGGTTGTTCGGCGTGGACAGGGCGCACTGGAAGACCTTGAATCCGGAGGCTCCCGGCGAGCCGGTCTTCTTCATCCTGGGTGCCGATAAATACGGCCGCTGCATGTTCAGCCGGATCGTGTACGGTGCGCGCATATCACTCTCCATCGGCCTGATATCCATCGCGATCTCCTTCGTGCTGGGCATTGTCATCGGCGGCATCTCCGGCTTCTACGGCGGCGTTGCCGATCTGGTTATCCAGCGCCTGATCGAGATCCTGCAGTCCATTCCCAGCCTGCCGCTCTGGATCGCGCTGGGTGCGGTGCTGCCCTCGGACTGGCCCGACCTGAAGATATACTTCGGTATCACCGTGGTGCTCAGCCTGCTGGGCTGGACCGGGCTGGCGCGCACCGTGCGCAGCAAACTGCTCTCGCTGCGCGAGGAGGATTACGCGATCGCCGCCCGCCTGCTCGGCGCCAGCCATAGCCGCATCATTTTCCGCCACCTCCTGCCCGGCTTCACCAGCCATATCCTGGTCAGCCTCTCGCTGACCGTACCGGGCATGATCCTGGGCGAGACGGCGCTGAGCTTCCTCGGCCTCGGCTTGCGGCCCCCGGTGGTGAGCTGGGGCGTGCTGCTGCAGGACTGCATGAACCTGGATATCCTCGCCCGTGCCCCCTGGCTGATCATGCCGACGGTCTTCATCGTGCTGACCGTGCTGGCCTTTAACTTTGTCGGCGACGGCCTGCGTGATGCCGCCGACCCCTACCGATAGGAACACCGCGTATGCACCGGATCAAAGCCGCATTCTTTGGCAATGGCGTAACCTGGCGCGAGGGCGATTGCGTCTCGTACGTCTACGCCCGCGGACGCCGCGAGCAGATCGCCTCCATCACCGATCTGCACCCGGTCCAGGTGAATACGGAGAACCTGGACGCCGAGCTGTCCCGCCTGGACAAGGTCGAGGTCATTTTCTCGACCTGGGGCATGCCCGCCCTTCAGCCCGACCAGATCGCCCGGATGCCGCAGCTCAAGGTGCTGTTCTATGCCGCTGGCAGCGTCAAGCAACTGGCCCCCCCGTACCTTGATCGCGGCATTACCGTGGTCAGCGCCTGGGCCGCGAATGCCGTCTCGGTCTCGGAATTCTGCCTCGGGCAGATCCTGCTGGCCTGCAAGGGCTATTTCCGCAACACGAGGGACTGCCGGCTGCCGGAACGCAACGACCAGCGCAAGGCCTTCCACGGGCAGGGCGTCTACGGGGAAACCGTCGCGATCATCGGGGCCGGCCAGATCGGACGGAACCTGATCCGGCTGCTCAAGCCCTTCCGGCTGCATGTCGCCGTGGTCGACCCGTATCTCTCCGAGCCGGAAGCCGAATCCCTGGGCGTCTCGCGCGTCTCGCTCGAGGAGGCCTTCGCCCGTGCCTACGTCATCAGCAACCACCTGCCCGACCTGCCCGACCTGCAGGGCGTGCTGAATGGCGACCTGTTTGCCGCCATGCGCCCGGACGCCACCTTCATCAACACCGGCCGCGGACGCCAGGTCAACGAGGCGGAACTGATCGCGGTGCTGCGCCGCCGCCCGGACCTGGTGGCCCTGCTGGACGTGACCGATCCACAGCCCTGCGCCACGGACTCCGCCTTCTATGCCCTGCCGAATGTCCAGCTCAGCAGTCACCTGGCGGGTGCGCATAATGACGAGGTGGTACGCATGGCCGACACCGTTATCGAGGAATTCCACCGCTGGCAGAACGGCGATCCGCTGCGGTTCGCCGTCACCCGCGACATGCTGGAGAGAATGGCTTGATCATGAATGACCACGTACTCGAAGTCCGGGATCTGCGCGTTACTTTCTCCACCGAGGAGGGCGATCTGCGCGCGGTCGACGGGGTGACCTTCGCCCTGCGGCGCGGCCGCATCCTGGCCATCGTGGGCGAGAGCGGCTGCGGCAAGAGCGTCACGAGCTATTCGATCCTGCGGCTGATCCAGCCGCCTGGCCGGATCACCGGCGGACGCATTCTCTTCAATCCTGCCGCCTCCCCTGCCGCCTCCCCTGCCGATCCCGAGCCGCGCCCGATCGACATCACGGCGCTCGACGAGAACTCGGATGCGCTCTTCCGGCTGCGCGGCGGCAGCATCAGCATGATCTTCCAGGAACCGATGACCGCCCTCAGCCCGGTGCATACCATCGGCAACCAGATCAGCGAGGCCATCCTGCTGCACCAGGACCTGTCGAGTGGCGAAGCCCGCGCCAAGGCCATCGCCATGCTGGGCAAGGTCGGCATCCCCGCGCCGGAGCGCCGGATCGACCAGTACCCGTTCGAGCTCAGCGGCGGTATGCGGCAGCGCGTGGTCATCGCCATGGCG
>CAZZBA010000022.1:14583-25771 GCA_964652765.1 uncultured Victivallales bacterium
TGTGCAATCCGGAGGTGCTGATCGCCGATGAACCGACCACGGCGCTGGACGTCACGATCCAGGCGCAGATCATGGGGCTCATCCGGAATCTGCAGCAGGACCTGGGAACATCCACCCTGCTCATTACACACGACCTTGGCGTGGTGGCCCAGCTTGCCGATGAGATTGCCGTCATGTATCTGGGCCGGATCGTCGAGCAAGGGCCGGTGCGCGTCATCATGAAGAAACCACGCCACCCCTACACAATCGGCCTGCTCAAGTCACTGCCCGGCCTTGCACTGAACCAGACACGGCTGCCTTCGATCGATGGCAGCGTACCCTCGCTCAACGCCATCCCGCCGGGCTGTCCGTTCCATCCCCGCTGCCCCTACGCCCGCACCGGCATCTGCGATGTCGGCCAGCCGCCGGCGATCCAGGACGTCGGCAGCAACCATCAGGCCGCATGCCTGCGGGTCAACGAGATTGAAGGTGCCGCATGACACGACAAAAACACATCCAGTCAACGGCCACCGACGGGCTTGTCCCGCCGGATCCATGGTCATCCCCTGCGATACAGCCCCCCCGACTCCCGCTCCTCTCGGTACGCGGGCTCTGCAAGCATTTCCCGATCTACAGCAAGGGCATGTTCAAGAAGCAGATCGGCGTTGTCAAGGCCTGCGACAACGTCAGCTTCGACCTGCATCACGGGGAAACGCTCGGCCTCGTCGGCGAATCCGGCTGCGGCAAGACCACCACCGGACGCGCCATCCTGCGCGCCCTGACCCCGACCGCTGGCGAGGTCCTGTTCCAATCCCAGGGGCAACCCACCCCCAACCCCTCCAAGGAGGGAAACTTGCCCAAGGATCCCCTCCTGGGAAACTTTCCAAAGGATCCCCTCCTGGGAGGGGCAGGGGTGGGTTACATCGACCTCGCCAAACAGTCTGAATCCGAACTGATTCCCCTCCGCCCACAAATGCAAATGATCTTCCAGGATCCGTTCTCCAGCCTTAACCCGCGCATGACCGTGCGCGGCATCGTCGGCGAACCGCTGGTGATCCACGGGATGGCCAGGGGGACCGAACTGGACGACCGAGTGGCGGACATGCTTCACAAGGTCGGGCTCAAACCTGAACACCGCACCCGCTATCCGCATGCCTTCAGCGGCGGACAGCGCCAGCGCATCGGCATCGCCCGCGCCTTGATCATGCGCCCCAGGCTCGTCGTCTGCGACGAGGCGGTTTCCGCATTGGACGTCTCCGTGCAGGCTCAGGTGATCAACCTGCTCCAGGACCTGCAGCAGGAACTCGGCTTGACGTATATCTTCATTGCCCATGACCTGAGCGTGGTGAAACATATCTGCAACCGGATTGCCGTCATGTATGCCGGCCGCATCGTCGAACTGGCGGCGACGGATGCGCTATTCACGGCCCCGCGACATCACTATACGAAACTGCTGCTCTCCGCCGTCCCGAATCCGGATCCGGACCAGGCGATGAACATGAGCCCGCCCGGGGAGGTTGCCGATCCCGGCAACCTGCCGACCGGCTGCGCCTTCTCGCCGCGCTGCCCGGCCTGCTCGGACAAATGCCGCCACACGACCCCCCTGCTGGAGGCCGCACCGGACGGACGTCTCACCGCCTGCCACCACCCGGAGGTCTGATGCCCATCGAACGCAAATTGACATTCGACAACCCCGCCCGCGTCTGGGAGGAGGGACTGCCGCTCGGCAACGGCAGCATCGGGGCCATGATCATGGGCGGCACCCGCGACGACACCGTGCCGCTCAACGCGGACACCCTGTACGCGGGCGAGCCCGGCGACACCAGCGACCCCGCCGCGCTCCCGTTTCTGCAGGAGGTTCGCCGCCTGCTCTCCGAGGGCGACTATGCCGCCGCCCAGGCCGTTTGCGAGGAACACCTGCAGGGCCGCTACACGCAGCCCTACCTGCCGCTAGGTAACCTGCAGGTGCGCGTGGAAGGCCACGAACAGGTGCAGGACTACCGGCGCGAGCTGAACCTGGCCACCGCCACCGCCACCGTGACGTATACACACAACGGCAGCAACCACCGCCGCCAGGTCATCGCCAGCTATCCCCGGCAACTGCTCATATTCCGTTACGAGACCGAACACCCCGTGCTGAACCTGCATATCAGCATGAAAAGCCCGCTGCAGCACACGGTCTCGGGCGAGGCCAACCGGATCATCCTGCGTGGACGCTGCCCTTACCAGACGCAGTCCTTCAACGCGGAACCCCGCTACGATTACGACGAGCGGCGTGGCATCGCGTTCACCGCCATGGTTGACATACGGAGCGAGGAGGGCACGCGCACAAACGACGCCGACGGGATCGCCATCCACGGGGCCCGCACGGTGGAGATCCGCTTCGCCGCCGCCAGCAGTCACCGTCATGCCGATCACGAGAACCGCTGCCGGTCCACACTCGCGGATGCCGATGCGCAGCCGTGGAGGGCGCTGCTCGCGGAACATATCGCCGACCACCAGCAGCTTTTCAACCGCGTTCAGTTCCAGCTCGGCAACGCGACGGCTCCGGCGGGACTGACCACCATCCAGCGCGCCGCCGCGTTCCACGCCGGTGCACACGATCCGGATCTGCCCGCGCTGATCTTCGACTTCGGCCGCTACTTGCTGATCGCCTGCAGCCGCCCCGGCACGCAGCCCGCCAACCTTCAGGGACTCTGGAACCCGCACATGAATCCCCCCTGGTGGAGCAACTACACCACCAACATCAACACGGAAATGAACTACTGGCCGGCCGAGGTCTGCCAACTGGGGGAATGCCACCAGCCGCTATTCGACATGATCGCCGACCTACAGCTTACCGGCGGCAGGATTGCACAGGTCAACTACGGCTGCCGGGGCTGGACCCTGCATCACCAGACCGACCTGTTCCGAGGCGCGCATCCGCGCGGGCGCCGGCATGACGAGCCCCATACAGGCAGTGCCCGCTGGGCCATGTGGCCCATGGGCGGGGCCTGGCTCTGTACACACCTCTGGGAGCATTACCTGTACACCGGCGATACCGGCTTCCTGCGCCATGCCGCCTGGCCCCTGATGAAGGGAGCCGCCCAGTTCCTGCTGGACTGGCTCATCGAGGATGCCGACGGGCGCCTCGTCACCTGTCCGTCGTCGTCACCCGAAAACGTGTTCATGGCGGAGGATGGACAGGAACACGCCCTGTCGATCGCCTCCACCATGGATATGGGGATCATCCGCCAGCATTTCAGGAACTGCCTGGATACCTGCCGGCTGCTGGGTGTCGACAAGCAGATGGCAGCCGAGCTTCAAATCGCGATCGACCGCCTCTTCCCCTTCCAGGTCGGTCGGCACGGCCAGCTCCAGGAATGGTCCGTGGACTGGGACCGCCCGGAGGATAAGCACCGCCACGTCTCCCATCTCTTCGCCCTGCACCCCGGACACCTGATCACCGACGGGGAAACCCCCGGCCTTTTCGCCGCCGCCAGGCGCACCCTGGAAATGCGCGGCGATGACGGGACCGGGTGGAGCAAAGCCTGGAAAATCAGCTTCTGGGCACGGCTGCGCGACGGGGACCGCGCGTGGCGACTGCTGCGAAGCGCCATGACCCCCGTAGCGCCTGACAGCACAACCAGCTACACCACCGGCGGCGGCATCTACCCGAACCTCTTCTGCGCGCATCCGCCCTTCCAGATCGACGGCAATTTCGGAATGACCGCCGGCATCGCCGAAATGCTGATTCAAAGCCATGAAGTCGGCCTCGGCGGACGAAACCGCCTTCGGCTTCTGCCGGCACTGCCGTCGGACTGGACCTCCGGTTCCATCCGCGGTCTTTGTGCGCGAGGCGGCTTCATCGTTGACATCACATGGATCAACGGGCAACTGGAGCAGGCTAGAATTCGTTCCCTCTGCGGACACTCTGCTGAGATTTTGTACGCCGGTCGCCACTGTGTACTGGAACTCCCCACCGGCGAAACCGTGACACTGGACGTAAATAGCATGACCCCTTAGAAGCCTGTCGCAAGCCACTGGTTAAGCACGGCGGCATCGCGCAGATACGCTTCCTCGGCGTTACCGGCAACAAATTCAAGTAGTGCGGCATGATGCCGCCCCGTACCTCGCAGTAGCCCCAGATACGTCCGCCAAGCCGTCGCGCCCGCTGCCAGCGGCAAGCGCTCCGCCGGTGTGGCTCCCCAGTGAAATACATGCATATTGCGCACCCAGGGCAACACCTGGCGCAAACCATCCCGATTCTGCGGCATGGCCACACCGCTATGCGGCTGCCAGAGCGTACCGACCGCTGCATGATTCACCGAATTCAGTAAATCCAGTGCCGACGTGTCGGTATCCGTCAGCGTGTCGCTATGGTACTCGAAGGCAACGGACGCACCAGCCTCGGCAGCCAAATCGCCGATCCGGCGGGCCTCCTCGGCAATCGCGCCGCGCCCCCCGGCATCGGTGTCCGCCGAGGCATTCCCAGCCCACACGCGTACCAGCGGTGCCTCTAGCGCCAGCGCCGTCTCCAGTACACTGGCGAAAGGCAATCCATCAACCTCGCTCTTTCCAAGACGGAAATAGGAACCGTACGCCGCCACACGCAGCCCGGCGTCGCGTGTCATACGTCCGACGGCCCTTGCTACCGCCAGATCTCCGTGCGGAACATGCACATCCCCACCCCACTCGATGACTGACTGGCCAGCCTGACTGACCAGGGCCACAATAGCTGCCGGCGTCAATTTCCGAAACGTAATCGAAACCAATCCACTCTCAATCATAATCCTGTTCCACGGTCCAGCCATTTCATCAGATCACCGAACACCTTACCGACAGCCGAATCCCCGCCAGCCAGTAGCCAGTGCAACACTGGCTACTGGCTGGCGGGCTATGATTCCGTTGGCCGACGATTCATGTTTTCTTTTTCCTAGCCTTTGCAGCGTCTTTCTTCCAGACATCCACCGTCACGTCGTTTTTCAACGCGAGACCCGGTGTGCTGCGGCCATCGGCCACGTATTTCTCAAGTAACCTTGTCATTTTCGACACGATTTCAGGATGCTCATTGTATTCGTTCTTCCGTTCGCCGACATCCTTGCTCATGTCGTAAAGCTGTCCGGATGCATCGGCTTCACCGCCC
The DNA here is from genome assembly GCA_964652765.1 of uncultured Victivallales bacterium. Lineage (GTDB taxonomy): Bacteria > Verrucomicrobiota > Kiritimatiellia > UBA8416 > UBA8416 > UBA8416. Next base: position 19,688 of record CAZZBA010000022.1, read on the forward strand.
TTACTCCAGCCGCCGGAATTATTGCAAAGATCCAGCTTCCATTGCGCTTTCCGAATGGCAAACCTACCCCTGATGGAATGATGAACCACCGCTTCACGAATCTGCCCGGTCGCAGTCCCGAGCAACGCCGGCAAGATGCTGACGCTGTCCTCGCCAGCGTTGACCGGCAGTTTGGCCCCAATAATGTCCGCGCAGGTTGCCATCAAATCGGTGAGGCATATGAGTTGATCGGTGCGGCTTCCGTCCTTGATCTTGCCTGGCCATCGCGCTATGAACGGGACGCGGTGCCCGCCGTCCCAGATGTCCGCCTTATAACCACGCCGCAGTTCGCTGGGGAAGTGGCCCTTACTCTCCAATTCGTTCGGCTTAGCCGCCGGGGAACAACCATTGTCGCTCGTGAAAATGATCAGGGTGTTGTCTGCGATTCCGGCTTTATCGAGTGCCGCAAGCACCTCGCCCACGGCCCAGTCAGTCTCCATCACAAAATCGGCATAGTTGCTTAAACCGCTTTTACCCTGCCACTCCTGAGTCGGTAATATCGGTGTGTGCGGCGAGGTCAGCGGCAGGTAAAGGAAGAACGGCGCTGGTTGCCTTGACCGTGTCGTGATGTATTCCACCGCCTTAAGTGCCAGTGTCGGCAACACGTCAGCAGCATCGAAGCCCGGAGCCGCCGGTCCCTTGCGCACCCAGTGCTTTATAGCCGTCGGAGCTTCGGTGAACCGGTCGTTGTTGATGAATGCAAACGGCGGCATGTCCAATGAAGCGCTGACGCCGAAATAGGAATCGAACCCCCGTGTCGTCGGACCCTCGCCCACTGGCGCCATAGGATTTTTTTCGGAAAGGTCCATGCCAAGGTGCCACTTGCCGATGCAAGCCGTGGCGTAGCCGTGCTGTTTGAGCAAGGCCGGCACGGTAAGGCGATCCTTATCAATGAGCGGGGCACTGTAACCCATCAGAACTCCCGTTTGAAGACGCGTGCGCCATGAATAGCGACCGGTAAGTATGCCGTAGCGGGTCGGTGTGCAAACTGAGGAACCCGAGTGCGCTTCGGTGAAAATGATCCCCCCTGACGCGAGACGGTCGATGTTCGGCGTCGCAATCTTGCTGCGTTCACCGCCAAGGCATTTCACATCGCCGTAGCCCAGATCATCGCAGAGGATGTAGATGATGTTGGGACGCTCTGTTGGGGAGGCAAACGCCTGCGCACACAAGAGCAGTCCAGTTGTCAGGGTTGGCGAGATGGGTTTCATGTTTAGGTACTTGTGAGTGATGAGTTCTGGCCATTATACTGTCTTCTTGCCGGCCATCTGTCGAGTTCTGAGTTGGGCATGGTGCGGGCGCTCGGACTTCAGAACGTCTGCTACGAGTCTCAAGCACCGGTTGACGTTCTTGCGGCTGTTCTTGCCCTTCTCCGGCCTAAGCTTCTGGTGTTTTGCTCCGGTCGGAATTGGGCAACGGCGACAAATCGGGTTGTGTAACCCGAGAAGGAGTCGTCATGAACAGGAAACCGGGAATGTACCCACATAATCCGAGGAAGACCCTGCATATCTACTCCAGATCAAGCGCCACAATCGTGTCGGGAGCCTGCCTGTCGGCAGGGGGGACGGTGATGGCGATGCCCGCATCCGACTCCGTAACCGTGACGGACGAAGCTGTCAACGAAGAACTGGCTACAACCCTGCGATCAAGCCTGGGCAGGACAAGCGTGTCATGCCGCCAGTCCAGGATATGCACATAGACGCGGTCGCTCTTGTGCGTCGTTCCGCCCCAGTGCTGATGAGGCGGAATCGGACCGCCACGCGTGCCATACAGGCTCTCGCCATACCGGGAAAGCCAGTCACCCACCTCGGCCAGACGCCGGACCTGCTCGGGCTCCATCGCGCCGTCCGGTCGCGGTCCGACATTGAGCAGCAGGTTCCCGTCGCCGACGGCCACCTTGACGAGAAGCTGGATGCATTCCCGCAAGGACCGCGGCGAGCTTTTCGGACTCCACCCCCATCCACCGGCCAAGCAGTCACACGTCTCCCAGGGGCGTTCCGTGTTGTAGCTGCCGATCTTGCACTCCGGCGTATCGAAGTCGCCTTCCCAGCCCGAGCGCGGGTTGATCACGATACCCGGCTGTAGCTCGCGCACCATGGCATTCAGTTTTTCGGCCTCCCAGTCAAATGCCCCGGTATAGGGTTTGTCGCGGGCGCGGCTATGCCAGCCGCCATTTCCGAATTCCAGTCCCCCGTGACCCAGCCAGTTGTTTTCGCCACCGTCATACCATAGGATATCGATCTGACCGTACTGCGTAAGGATCTCGCGAATCTGCTCGTAGGTCTGCCGCTTCATGGCTTCAGCGCTGGCGCGGTACATGTTAGGAAAGAAGAACCCCGGGAATCGCCAGTCCAGCGGCGAGTAATAGAGCCCCACTCTCAACCCGGCCTTTCGACAGGCAGCCACGTATTCGGCTACAAAATCGCGCCCGGCGGCGGTCTTGGTGCTGGTAAAGTCACTTACCTTGCTGTCGAACAGGCAGAACCCGTCGTGGTGCCTGGTCGTCAGCACCATGTATTTCATTCCCGCGTTCTTCGCCGCCTGTGCCCAGGCTTCCGCATCGAACGCATGCGGTTTGAACTGGTCGGCAAGCTTGGCGTACTCGTCGATATCGATCCGCTCATTGAACATCGCCCACTCACCGCGCCCATGCAAGGCATAGAGCCCCCAGTGGATGAACATCCCGAACTTCATCTCCCGCCACCAAAGCATCTCCTCCGGTTTCAATTTCAGATCCATATATTCCTTTCTTCGTTCCTTTTACCAGCATACACACAATACGGCGAACGGGAACTAAAGAAATTGGGCGACGTAGCCGTAGATGTTGGCCATGACGCGGCGGGCCGTGGCGGGCCGGTAGCCCGCAGAACGGTAGGTGCTTGCGCCACTGACGGCGGAGGTCAGGTCGTAGGGGGAGAATACAACAGCCGCGCGGCCATCCAGCATGAGAGCTTCGAGATGGTGCGTGGAGGTGGACGCCCCTTCGGCGCGGAGAGTCTTGCGCGCGGGAAGCGTGTAGCCGACGGCGGAAACCAGATCGAACCCACCTGCGAACCGCCCGGTCACAATGTCGTGGTCCGCAGGCAGTGGCACTAGCTCGCCCAGCTCCCGTGTGATGTATGCTCGTGCATCACGGGCAAACTGCGGACTGCCAGCATAGGCGTCCACGACCAGCGTGCCGCCACCCGCAAGGAACTGCTTGAGTGCGGCAGTGGCCCGTTCATCCAGTGTCAACCCGCAAGTACCCGTCAGGGTGAGCACCTGGACGGCCGGGGCATTGGTGGCGAGAAGATCGACGGGCCCCGCATCGTTGAGACCAATGCCATGGACGTGCCTGAGAAATGGTGCGAACGAGTTCACTGCAGCCTCTCCGATACGCCAGTCGCAGGCGGGTGCATCCGCCGGACCGTGGACAAGGCGCCCGACCTTGATAGCCCTGTCGAGGGACGGGGACGGGAGCGTATCGGGCATCACCGAGTGGAAACGGGGATGCAGCTCTCCCTGGTCCGTTGCGTAGAAGAGCAGGTTCATGGCGAGCTGGAAGGAATCCTGGTGGGTGTGGTTCATCTGCCAGTCGCGGGACATGTAGCCATCGGAGAGGACGAAGAAAACGCGACTGCCGTCGGAGGCGGCCCGCAGAGCCGGGCGTTCGGTCCATGGGTGCGGGATGACGGTATAGATGGGGTGCTCTGGATCGAGCGCGCGAAGCCCATGCGTGGGGAACTGTCCAGGCGGGTAGAGCTTTCCGACCAGCGACTCCATGGCCACGCGGAATGCCTCGCTTCCATCGCTCGGCTCCGCCAGGATCAGGCCACCACGCGCGACGTAGGCGCGCAGCGTGTCTACCTGCTTGTCCGTGAACGCCGGTGCGGCCGCGCCACTGATGAATAGAACGGGAGCCTCGAAATCCTCGGCAGGCGCATCGATGGCGACGGAAAACCAGTTAAGCGGACTCTCGTAGGCCCCCCAGAGGTGCTTGGTAACGTTGGCGACATCGCGCGGGTTCAGGTTCCAGTCCTGGCCATCGCCATACTGGAGCTTGTTGAAGGCGACGGGAGCCCCGCCGTAGACCATGAAGAGGGATGCGAAAGCTGTATTGATGCGTGTCTGGCCGTAGCCATTCAAGGGGATGGCCCCGTCGGCTTTCTGGTGCCGCAGGATGGAGAGCATCCCGTCGCGGAACCAATCGTGGCCGCCGATGTACTTGCGTCCGCTGGCCACGCCGGTGCGCTCGATGCCATAGAGATAGTAGCCATCATCGTTGTCCCCGCCATGGGTGTCGAGCCACTCCATGCCGCGGCTGATGGATGCAAGACACTCGGACGCCTCACCGCTGGCGAACGGATTGCCATTGCTGGCGGAGTAGCTGGTGCGTCCGTGGTACATGTCGAAGACCAGGAACATGGTTGCCAATCCCGCCGTGGCCATGTTGGCCGAGGATCCGCCTTGCTGGTAGCCCCAGCCCCCGTCGCTGTTCTGGCACTTGCGGAAGTGGCGCGACATGCGCAGCCAGAAGCCCTCGGGCGGCTCGATGCCGGCCCTGCAGGCTGCCCAGATGCCCAGTACGCCGTACTGCGTCACGCTATTGTCCCAGTCCGTGCTGGTCATCATGTAACGCCACCCCTCCTTGTCCTTCAACGCATTGACCAGCCAGTCCGAGTCGCGCTGTAACGCGGTACGGAACTGCGCATCCTCCGGGGAACGCCGCAGCGCATACTCCCATACATTGGCGCGGACCGCCCGGAAGTATGTATTCTCCTGATCGTTCTTGCGCAGCCACTCGAGCGCCCGCCGCAACGAGGGGTCGGATTCGGGGTCGGCTCCTGCGGCCAGCATGGCCAATGCGCCCATGACCGTGGCCGCACCTTCTGAGTAATGGATGATGCCCTCCTGGATGGATCCGTCCTCCGCGAGGCACGACTGGAGGTGGGCGATCGCCCGCTCCCTGGCGCGCCGGATATCCGACTCGCGAAGTACGCCGTCCTGGCGGCTAGGCCCGTCGCCCTGGTCCTGCTGCTTTAGTGGCGCCGCATTGCGCATGGCACGTTGCTGGCCGGGGGCTTGGATCTCACCATTCACCTGGATATTGGGGAAAAACTCCGGTTGGCCCTGTTGCTGCCCTATCTGGATCGCCTGCTGCACGTCTACGTCCACCGGAAGCTGCTGCTGTTCTCCAGCGGCCACCTGCATGGCGGCGGCGACCACCAAAACGATATATTTCACTGTTGTTTTCATTGTCACTCTCCTGCAGTACACGTTCAAGATATGTTCATACAATGGTTAGATACACGGCTCAATGGACACGGATCTGCTCGTCGCCATGGTTCAGGATCACATCCCCGTCGAGTGCGGCAGCCCGTGAGAAGTCCTCCGACTCTTCCGCCAGCCGGAAGTACTCCGGACTGTAGCGCTTGACGCTGCGCTGGACCCGCTCGACACCATCGTCCGCCTCGAACCACCCACCATCCTTCTGGTAGAAGGCGGAGCCATTGATCTGCTTCACGCTGCTGGCCTCCTTCCGCTCGCCCTGTGCATCCATGAAACCATTCTCGGCGCTGTTGACCGCCACCTTGCTCTTAAGGCCCTTGTCGTTGACCGACTGCATGACCGCCCACTTGCCGCTATTCACATTGCGGGCGCGGCGCATCTGTTCGCGTGCCTGCGAGGCGACCTCCGCGTCGCTCAGGTCGGGTGCATCGGCCGCGTCGATTGCAGCGGTGTATTCGGTAACAATCCCATAGCGGCGGCTCAGGCCAACCACTTCATCGAGTACCGCGTCGGAACCTTCCAGACGCATCTGCTCCAGGCATTCACCCACGCGACGGGAGGCCCACAGCGGCGCTACGAAGGCCATACCAGAGCCGGTTGTGGCGGGCAGTTCGACCGGTATCCGCAGTTCGCGCTCCGCATCGCCACGGTGCCCCGCGATGTGGAGGACGCCCGTACAGGCACCCGAGTAGCGACCCGCCAAGACGACAAGGCTGCCGCGGTAGACATCGCCAAGCTTGGCAGGCACGACATTGGTTACCGGCATTCACCCGAAGT
>CAZZBA010000023.1:0-19438 GCA_964652765.1 uncultured Victivallales bacterium
GGGCGCTTTACGGTTTTGTGACGGAATTCCATAAAGCATTGCTCTGCGCCATCCGCCCCGGACGAACCTGCGATGAAATCGAAGAGGAAGCCGCTGAGCGTATGCGGGCTAGACTGGGCGAGTTTGATTTTGCAACCCCGGCAGAGCGTGACGGTGTGCGGGAGATGTGCAATTGCCGTAATCATCTCGCGCATAGTGTGGGCCTGAGTGTCCATGATGGACTGTCGCACAAAAATGGGACGTTAAAGCCCGGGATGGTTTTTGCTGTCGACCCGCAGTTATACGTGCGTGAGGAAGGCCTTTACATTCGCGTGGAGGATACCGGCGTCGTCACCCAGGATGGTTTCGAGGTCTTTACCGACGACGTGACGCTGGACCTCGATGAGCTCGAGCGGCTGGTGCCAGGCAGGTGAATCCAAGGTGGAAACCACCAACTTACACAACGCGTCGCATGAGCAAATGGGTATCGAATATGATTGCCCGAACAAGGTTGGATAGGCTATGTTCAACCAGAACTATCAGAAAGGGATGTCATGAAAGAAGTCGGTATGTTGAACGGGGCGATTGATTCGGCTTTGACGCGTCAGGGTCACATGGACCTGATGATGGTTGTTGATGCGGGCTTCCCGTGTCCGGATGAGGTCGAACTGATCGACATCGCACTGTCCGAGGGCGTTCCCTCGGTGCTGGATGTGCTGGCCGAGCTCAAGAAATACCATTCGGTCGAGAAAGTCGTGATGGCCGCTGATACGCGGGAACACAACCCGGCCTATTTCGCGAAGGTGTCGCAGCTCTTCGGCGTGGAGGTCGAGGTCATCGCGCATACGGAACTGAAGGAGCGCAGTCACACGGTCAAGACGATAATCCGGACGGGCGACTTTACCGCCTGGGGTAACGTCATGCTCGTTTCCGGTGCCGGTGATCGCTGGCAGATGGAGCGGTAACGGATTGCAGTGCTGGGAGTTGCCATCAGTCGCGCCGTGTTTGGCGTATACGGCTGACGCAATTCTGCTGTTTCTTAATGGGCGGTGTTGCGGTAGTCTATCGACTCCTGTGTCCAGTCCCGCGTGAGTGGGGCTGCGATGCCGGCGTATCGTAAGCGGATGTGAGCGGGCGTGGGCATTGCCTATCGGCATGTCATTGGATTGCAATTTGATGATACGAGGGGTTTTGTTTGAAAGCATCTTTCTCTTTCTGGCGCGTCTTGGTGGCGGCGGTGATCGCCTTGCTGGGGGCTATAATCGTCTGGGTTGTTGTTCCCTATAACAACTTCATTCTGAACAATACGTATATATCGGACAGCTACCTGCCGGAAATCGTGGTGGCGTTGCTGTTGCTTTTGGTATTGCTGCTAAATCCGTTGCTGCGACTGATCGGGCGGAAGTGGATGCTGGACCGTCATCAGTTGGCTCTGATTTCCGGGTTGCTCCTGTTTTCCGCGATTATTCCCAGTAACGGCCTGATGCGCATGTTTCCCCATATGGTGGCCACCATCAATCAGGATTTCAACCAGAACCTGACTTCAGCGCGGATCGCGGCGGCTTCCGGTTTCCGGCAATCGCTTTTCCCGGATCCATTGCCGACGCTCGATAAAGAGGGCAATCTGGTCACGCACCGCACGCCCTTGTCGGACCAGTTCATTGACGAGCTTGACGAGGGGGCTCAGGTTCCGTGGAAGGCCTGGCTGGTGCCGATGGCGTCATGGGGAATGCTGATCATGGCCATCTGGGTCATGATGATCGGTCTTGGAGGTGTTGTCTATCCCCAGTGGCGGGACAACGAGCGTCTGCCATTCCCGCTGCTGAATATCTACCAGGCCTTTACCGGAGGTTCCGACGAGCCGGAGGATCGCGCCTTGCCCGCGATTTTCTACAGCCGGGCATTCTGGATCGGCACGATCGTCGTATTCGTGATTCATGGCTTCCGCGGGTTGAATGTCTTCACGGGGGCGTTTCCATCATTCCCGTTGAGTTGGTCATTACAGGGTTATTTCACCGACGGGATCATGCGTTATGCGGGCGCTCCGTTGCATACACATCGGATCCTCTTCGCGGTGGTGGGGGTCGCGTACTTCATACCGAACCGTTATGCCATCTCCATTTGGGCGTGGGTATTCGGCTATGCCGTGGTTATAATGCTCGGCACGGCCTATATCCCTGCCTACAATTCGGGGGTCACAGAGCAGTCGTTCGGCGTGCTGCTGTCGATTACGGGATGGGTACTGTGGCTGGGGCGCGCACACTGGTCCAAGGTGGGACGCGCCATGTTCGGAAAGGCCGGCAGTACGGAAGAGGCCCGCCGGAATTCCCTGGCCGGGTGGCTTTTCGTGCTCGGCTGTGCCGGGATTGTCTTCTGGTTATACTGGGCGGGTGCTTCCCTTTGGTGGAGCGTGCTCGCGATGCTGGGATGTGCCATAATCGCTCTGTTGATGGCCCGGATTATCGCCGAGACCGGGATGCCGGTGTTGTGGGTCGGGCATATCAGCGTGACCAAGTTGACAGCGTTATTCCCGCTGGTGTGGCAATCGCCGGTAATCCTTTTGATGACCGGGGTTTTCTATGCCCTGGTGACGCGCGCGACGGCTGTCAGTGCGGCCGTGATGACGACACTTGCCATGGGAATCGATCGTGAGGCGACCCCGCGGCATCACCGCCGCCTGCTTCTCGGCGGTGTGGTCGTCATGATTGTCGGCTTTATCATCTGCGGGGCGGTCCATCTGAACCTCAACTACCAGCATTTCGATGCAACCACGCAAGCGAAAACCGGAGGAACGGTCATCAACGGATGGGAGCGTGTTGATCGGGCAGACTATGAATTCTTTACAAACGGCCGTGCTCACGAGGCTGTCGGTCTGGGGATCGGGTCCGGGCTGCTTTGGCTCTGCTCCCGCTTCCCGAGCTGGCCGATCCATCCGGTCGGGATACTCTTCTGCCAGTTCTCGATCGGGCATATGCTCTGGTTCAGCGTGTTCCTGGGCTGGCTGCTGAAAACGGCGATCACGCGGCTCTTCGGGGGCGGGGCGTACCGCAAGGCGCGACCGCTCTTCCTGGGGTTGATCATGGGCGAACTGCTCACGGTGATTTTCTGGACCCTGGTCCCGGTGATCATTATCCTGGTCACGGGGGCGGATCCGGCGGAGGTTCCTCGCTATACCTTGATACAGTATCCGTGACGGACGGCATACGGAATGAAAATCAAATCAAACCATTTGAATGCGGAGTAAGATGCGATACGGGTTAAAGAACAGAATGATAATCGGCGCAGCACTGCTGGTGCTGACGGGCATAAGCGGCTGGACAGGGACCGCTGGTGCGGACGAATTCGTGGACCGGGTGAAGGCTGACACGCAGTGGCTCAGCGGCTACGGGACCCGGCAGGTCGGGACTCCGGCGCATGCGCGCTTGCAGGACGACCTTTTGGCACGGATACGCGAGATCCCGAATGTTCAGGTCTGGACGCATGAGTTCCCGGTGGTGGTGCCGGTGTATGGGGACACCTATCTTGAAGTCCAGGGTGAGACGCTCGCGGGAACTCATCCCATATATCCAGTCTGGCCGGATGTCGCCCGGTTGAATACGACGACGCTTGACGGCATCCGTGGCAAGCTGGTCTATGTGGCAGAGGCTGCTTTTGAGTCCCTGCCTGCCAAGGGGCTGCAGGGCAATATCGCCGTGATGGAGATGTCGGCCTACCACACGTATCGCCGGGTGTTCGATTTCGGTGCGGCCGCCGTGATTCTCCTTGAGAGCGAAACGAACGGGGAACCGTTCGTCTCGTCTAGCCAGTCGCTTTACAAGCCGCGTTACTATGTGCCTGCTGGTCCGTTGGCGGAAGCCTTGCGTGCGGGTACGTTGTCGCAGGGACGGATTGTGTGCAGCGGGGAATGGAAGAGCGTGATGGCGCGCAATATCTACGCGGCCGTCAAGCCGGCGGACGCCGCCAAGGCGCAGGTGCCCTACGCGGTCGTGGCCCCGTATGACTCGATGAGCCGAGTTGCCGGAATCGCCCCTGGTGCCGATGCGGCGCTGGATCTGGCCACGGTCCTGAATCTGCTGCGGGACGAGGCCGGCCAGCCGACCCGTCCCTTGGTGTTCGGGTTCCTGGATGCGTACCATGTCAACCAGATGGGGATGCGCTACATGGCGGCGATGCTCACGGTTACGCCTGATTGCCGGACACGAAAGTTGCATGCCGATATAGAGAAAGAACACTTGGATGACTATCTGGCAGCGGCGGAGGAATTACACCATTTTACGGATGTGGATGAAGGGCTTGCCAGCCTGCATGACCGTTATGCCGCCAAGTATATCCGTCGCCTCTACAAGGATGCCGTCGGTCCGGAACTGCTGCGCCTGAAGAAACTGCAGGGGGAACTGCGTCTGGCCTCGAAGCGTATCGCCACGGAAAACACGCCCGCCGTCAGGGAGGAGATCCTCTCGACACTGGAGGAGTCCACAGGCTGGCTGCTTACCCATCACCGCCAGGAACTGCCCGTGTCCGCCTTTGAGGCCATTCAAGATGCGAAGGCATTTGTGGAGAAGGGGGATCCAGCCGCCTCCGAAACCGTCGGTCCATGGGATGCGTTTGAAGACGGCAAGGCGCATGCCGGAAAGCTGCTGGCGGCCTTCTCGGATCCGTTGCGCTCGCGCAATCGGATCCTTGAGGCGGTCTACAGTGAAAAGCTGAGCGTCGCGACCAATGACCTGCCGGTGGCGAGGATGCTGTGGTCGCGCATGAAGGAGCGTATCGAGGGTCAGCTAGGCGCGCAGGAGCAGCGGGGCGCGTTCTTTGAGCCGATGGATCAGTTACGCAAGTCAATCGTTTCGTTTTTCGGGTTGGAAGGCGATCCGTCAAACACGGCGGCGGCGGAGTTCGTCGTGGGACTTGATCTTTCCGATTGCGGTTTCCAGGTCGGCCCCGGCGCTCTGTGCGGCTACAACCGTATCGATACCAGCAGCCGTGACCTCACGCGGGCGATGCGTTTCGCGGTCAAACGGGGCGACATCTGGCCCGAGGGTTCGCCCATGCGGCGCGTGGTCAACATCGACGCCATCGGGGGGCGCGAAGGCGGTGCAGGATGGCTGGGGCGGCGCGCCTTGGTCACGTCTGCCGCCTTGAGTTTTGGCTTGCAAGGGGTGACCTGGGTCACGGACGACGCGGATCGCCAGCGCATGGATTCCCCGCTGGATGATTATGAGCGTCTGGACTGGCAGCGTATCGAACCGCAGTTTGCCGCGACGCAACGGTTCCTGCAATGGCTGTTCACGACGGGTGACTTCCGTCCCGATTTCAAGCCGCTGAGCCAGATATCCGCCCCTTGGCGCCATGGCATGGGCCGGGTGGTCGGTATCTCGGCCGGCGAGACTGTGCCGCGCGTGCCTCGTCCCGGTTTCCTGGTCACTCTCGGCGGGACGGCAGCGGATCAGGATGGCATCCGTCGCCACGAGTTTACCTGGACCGGGTATGATGGCTCTTTCCGGATACCCTTGATTCCAGGAGAGGTGTACAAGGACCACAAGAAATTGAACATGGTTGCCTACAAGCTGGATGGTGCCGGTGCGATTACTGAGGCGCTGACGACGACCGAATCGCTAGTCAGCACACGACTTGCAACGACCTTCAGCCTAGGGAGCGCTCCGGGCGAGCAATTGCCGCGGGTGGTGACGTTCGAGTGTGCCGAGCTTAACGGTCCGTCTTTTTTCGATGTCCGTTTCCTTGAACCTCTAAGCGAAGGCACCCTGCTGGATGCCGTCCGGGGCGGACGCCCTAAACAGGCCAGTTTCAGCGTGGGCAAGGACGGGCAGATGTGGGGTCTGGTGGAACCAGGGATCCGCTGGCAGCTCATCCTCAAGGCGGGAGCTGCCCGGGTCCGGATGGCGCTGCTGAACGCCTTGCCGGATGGGAGGAAACTGGGCAAGTCCCTGCGCGAGACCTTCCAGCGTGGCATGCCCGTGACCGAGAAGCTCGCATCGATCCCGGAACTGGTGTCGGTGCGGGATATTGCCGCGCTTAACGAATGGCGGTTGACTGACTTCCGTGCCGCCGGTATCAAGAGCGAGAAGATCGACTCGATCCGCATGGCGACCCGGGAAGCCATGGAAGCGGCTGACGCGGCGATCGCGCGTGATGACGGCGCGGCGCTGAAACGGGCCTCCTCGCAGGCGCTGGCCAATGAGATCAGAGCCTACCAGGCGGTCACGGACATGGGACTCGATATCTCGCGCGGAGCGATTTTCCTGATGCTGATGCTGGTGCCGTTCTGCGTGGCGATGGAGCGGTTGTTGTTTGCCAGTGCCCGTATCGAACGACAGATCGTCGGTGCCATGGCTATCTTCACGTCGATGACGGTCCTGTTGTGGAGTTTTCATCCGGCTTTCCGCATCAGTGCCCAACCGCTGGTGATCGTGATGTCGTTCACCATCCTCTCGATGAGCGTGGTGGTCATCAGCATGGTCCTTAAGCGCTTCAAGGCCTCCGTGCGCGAGTTCCAGAGTTCGCTGGCCGAAGGCAGCGGTGCCAATATGAGCCGGGGCGGGGTCGTGGGAAGCGCGATCTTCCTGGGGATTGCCAATATGCGCAAGCGCAAGGTACGCACTTTGCTGACCGGAACGACGATCGTTCTGGTAACCTTTGCCCTGCTGTGCTTCTCCTCCGCCAGCAGCTATGTCGACAAGAAGGATTTCAAGCTGGAAAACGTCAAGGCGGAAAACCCGTCGGTGCTGGTGCGGCGTCCGACGTCCGGACCGCTTTCCTGGGAGGCGGTGCCCGCCATCCACAACCTGCTGGGCGGGCGTGCGGCCGACATCGGTGAGCGTGCCTGGCTCGGGGGCGGTCTGGGCGAGGCGACCTGGCGGCTTTATGTGATCGACCCGCGCACGGGTAAGCAGGTCCCGCTGCTGGGTGCGCTGGGGCTGCCGCCGATCGAGAATAAGCTCACTGGGATCGACCGTGTATTGACCGATTGGCAGACCTTTGCCGAGGATGGGGGCTGCTACCTGCCAGCCGATATCGCCGAATTGCTTGGGGTCAAGGTCGGGGACGTGGTTGTCATCCGTGGCGATGAACTGGTCGTGCGGGGCGTTTTCGATCCCGTCCGGCTGGAGGATGAGATCCGTATGCTCGATGGCCAGCCCATCACGCCGTATGATTACTCACGGCAGGAACAGGACTGGATCAACCGCGATTCGCAGGACTCGATCGAGCAGGAAACCGCCTCGGCGGCGGCCATGCAGCCGTCCGGCAACCTCCTTGACCAGTTGATCCCCGCTCGTTCCCTGATCATCCTGCCGACGGATAACCTTCGCCGCCTTGGCGGGACCTTGCGCAGTGTCGGTATTGCCTGTTCCTCGCTGGAGCAGGCGACGGACGTCGCGAATGAACTGATGAAGACGATTGTCTATCCGGCCTACTACAGCAATCGCAGTGGGGGCGTCAGCGTGGTGGTGGCCACGCCGCTGGTGGCGGTCCCGCCGAAGAACCTGGCGATCCCGCTGGTCATCGCGGCCCTGATCATCTTCACGACCATGCTTAACTCCGTGAGCGAGCGCAAGAAGGAGATCTACGTCTACACGAGCCTGGGTCTGGCTCCGACGCACGTGGGTGCCTTGTTCGTGGCCGAGGCGCTGACCTACGGCCTGATGGGGGCTGTCTTCGGTTATATCGCGGGGCAGGGGACTGCCAGTGTCCTGACCGGGTTGGGGCTGATGGAGGGCATCACTCTGAACTATTCCGGCACGGCGGTGATCAAGACCATGCTGCTGGTGCAGGGCGTGGTGGTTCTCTCGGCGATTGTCCCGGCTATCGCCGCCGGGCGTATCGCGGCACCCTCTTCCGATATGGATTGGAAAGTGCCCAAGCCGGAGAACGGCGTGATCCGTGATATGCTGCCCTTCACGGTCAGCCCGTCTGCCGCCGCCGGCCTGACCGCGTTCATGTACGAATACCTCGAGGCGCACCGCGACGGGGTGCTCGGTGCGTTTGATGTTGATCGTATCCGCCTGCTGCCTGCCGGAACCGACGGTACTCTGGCGGCGCTCGAGACTCGGCTATGGCTGGAGCCGTTCGATATGGGGGTACGCCAGAGAATGCGCTTCAGCGTCAATGCCCCTGAGGACGGCGTCTGCTCCATATCCATCGCGATCACTCATGAGGCTGGAACGCCAACTATGTGGTGGCGGCTCAACAAGCCGTTCTTCATGGATCTGCGCTGCCAGCTTCTCGGTTGGCGCAAGCTGAGCAAGGAACTGATGCTGCAATATCTTGAACAGGCTGCCGAGCGGATGAAAGCCGAGGGCACGGCGGCGGTCTGATCCCGTCGGCATCGCGGAGTGAAAGGCGTTAACAGGAATTGGGAATAGTGTAAAATGCGCGAAGATAAAGAATTTCTGGAATTTCGTAATCTGATGTCGGCCCCCGATCATTTCGAGGAAGGCATCAGTTGGGGAACGGTGCTGATGGGCTTGTTCGTCGGTCTGGTGATGGCCCCGGCCAACGTCTACATGAACCTGGTTGCCGGACTGCACATGGGCGGCGCTGCCAAGTGGGTGACCGTCCTGCTCTACGTGGAGATCGCGCGGCGCGCCCTGGTCAAGCTGAAACGGCCGCAGATTTTCGTTCTCTTCTACATGTGCGGGGCGGCGATGGCTGCTGGCGGTCAGGAGTGGCTCTGGAGGCAGTTCTTCGCCCAGAGCGAGGAAATCCGCAAGATGGGGCTGACGGAATTTCTGCCAGCCTGGTTCGTGCCGACTGATCCGGCGGTACTGGGACAACGGAATTTCTTCATGATTGAATGGTTGTGGCCGGTCGGCGTCGGTGCCCTGATGATGCTCGTGACGCGTATCGACAACTTCGGGCTGGGCTACGTGATGTACAAGCTTACGGCGGATGTCGAGGAGCTGCCGTTCCCGATGGCCCCCGTGGGTGCCGCCGGCATGACGGCGCTGGCCGATTCCTCCAACGAGCGCGAGACCTGGCGCACGAAGGTCTTCTCCATGGGCGGGGCGCTCGGGATCTTCTTCGGCTTGATCTATATCGGGCTGCCCAGCATCACTGCAGCCGCCTTCGGCAAGCCGATACGAATCATCCCGATCCCGTTTGTCGATCTTACGAACTACACGGAGGGGGTCCTGCCGGCGATGCCGATCATGCTGTCGTTCGACCTAGGGTTGATCGTCTCGGGAATGGTCATGCCATTCATGGCGATGCTCGGCAGCCTGTTTGGCGTGGTCTTCACCATGGTCGCCAATCCAGTGCTCCAGCACACAGGCATACTGACCAGCTGGGAACCAGGGCTCAACGCCATGGAGGTGGTGCGTTCAAACCATTTCGACTTCTATTTCAGTTTCGGGCTCGGGCTGATGTTTGCCGTGGCCTTCATCGGCTTCCTGCACATGTATTCCAAGATGAAGCAGAAGAAGAAGGAGGCCGATGAACTCGGGGCCACAAAGGTCAATTGGTCTCGCCTGTTCGAGCGCAACCGGGAACGCGGGGATATCTCGATCTGGGTCGGTGTTCTGATCTACGTCTCGACGATGTTTGTCTATGTCGGCATTGCCTATTTCCTGATCAATTACGGCTCTGGTCCGTTGGCGGGGGACCCTTTCCCGCTCTGGTTGCTGCTTTTCTATGGCTTCATATGGACCCCGTTCATCAGCTACATGTCGTCGCGCATGGAAGGACTTGTCGGTCAGCAGCTCACCATCCCGTTTGTACGCGAGGCCACGTTCATGCTATCCGGTTATCAAGGTGCCGCCATCTGGTATGCGCCGATCCCGCTGCATAACCATGCAAGCCAGGTGCTCGAGTTCCGTACGATGGAACTAACCGGCACGAAATTCACCGCGCTGATCAAGGCCGAGGCGATCACGTACCCGCTGATGATCATCAGTACCTTGCTCTTTGCCCAGTTTATCTGGTCGATGGGACCGGTTCCCAGCGAGATGTTCCCCTATGCCAATGAATTCTGGGAGCTGAATGCCTACCAGCAGGGGCTGATTGCAACCTCGACCCTGCCTGAATCGGGTGTCAGCCCCTTCCAGGAGGCGTTCCGGTTCGACTACATCGGGATCGGTCTGTTTGCCGCCTTGGGTCTGTACGGGCTCTTGGCGCATTTCAATTTGCCTGTGTTCCTGGTTTATGGAGTGATTCGCGGACTGGATCAAACCCTGCCGCATGCGATTATCCCGACGATTATCGGGGCGATGCTGGGAAAATACGGGTGCCGGAAATGGTTCGGGGATAATTGGCCTCAGTACCGTATCGTGTTCGCCGCCGGATTCGGTGCCGGCATGGGGCTGATCTCGATGATGTCGCTAGGCTTCGTGTTCATGATGAAGAGCGTGAATGTGGTGCTGCCACTCTAGGGAATGCGGAACCTTATGAAATCCGAATGCGGAAATCGGAATGCGGAGAACGGAGTGCAGAACTCAGATATTCCGCAATCCGCAATCCGCAATCCGCAATCCCTACTTGCCTGGGCGGGTTGGCAGATGCGCATCCCGTCGGAATGGCAGCCGCTGAAGCTGACCGGAACGCCGGCAAAGGGACAGATGATCGTGGGAAATGACGAGGTTGCCGTCTTCATCGTCAAGTGGGAGCATCCGACGAAGGACCGGCTTCATGATGGGCAGCAGTGGGTATCAGAGCGGTTGACTCGTCATGGTGTGGTGTCGGATGCAAATCCGCCAGCGAAGGCGCATTTCACCGCTTGTGGCTGGGCGCGCGATGTGCAGACGGAGGAGGACAAGGAGACTACTTATTGGTATGGATATGCCGAGAAGGCGGCGTTGCTGATCGGTATTACCGTGAATGGGGTGCTGCCGGCGGCTGACCGAAGGATCGTGGTTGAGCAGGTGCTTCCTTCACTGGTCACGACACCGGCTGGCGGCGAAAGCGTGTGGGCGATGTATGACCTTAGCTTCACCGCACCAGCAGGTTTTCAACTGGCGCAGAGGCATTTGTACTCGGGCGATGTCGCTCTGCAGTTTGTAAAGGGACCGCGGGAATCCTTGCTTCTGCGGCAGGTTTATCCAGGGGAATTGGCGCTGGGGCGGCGGTCCTGGGAGAAGTGGCTCAATAGCAGTCCCTTCACGGAGCACCGCCATATCCGGCGTGGCACCATGCGGCAGGAGATATGGCATCACCAGAGCCGCAAGGAATTGACAGGAATGCAGCGGACTGGGTGGAAGCGGGTACCGTTTCCGCTGGGATGGTGTTCCCCGCGTCAGGCGCGAAGCATCGGTGCGCAGGATGCGGTCTTGAACCGGTTGCTGATGGTGGAGCATGTGGCAGCTGGCCAGCCGCACGAGAGCGTGTGTGTGAAGGCGATTGAACAGATGAATCGGGGATAGCGTGTCGGTTGTCGCGTGTCGCGATGAGGCAGAATCGAGACCCGACACTCGACACCCGACACGCTGGGTGAAAAGGTATGGGATGGACGGTAACCGTTGCCATTTTGGGCACGCCCGTTTCAGGAAAAAGAGATATGTTTGGCAAGTCCAGGGCTAAAACAGCGAATCCGGTGGCGCGGGATAGGGCGATGCGGGGGTGTCCGCATCCGGTTCCGCCCATTCGCCGCGAGGAAAAGGAAGGGAAGCTGTACGTCACGGTTCAGTTCCAGCGGGTCCGCTGGCAGCGGTTTCTCGGGGCGGACCGGGTCTGCGATCGTACTTTCGGGATGGATGCCTACGGGCGTTTCGTCTATGAGAGTTGCAATGGCAAGCGCAGCGTGCGTGCGATTGTCAAGCGGTTCGCCCAGGAAATGCGGGTGAGTGTGCCGGAGAGCGAGATGGCGGTGGCGAAGTTCATGCAGACGCTCCTGTCGAAGGGGCTGGTTGTGATGGAGATGGAGAAGTAATCATTATGGCTGAGATGGAGAAAATCATTATCCTTCCGTACCGCAAGGTCTTGCAGGTCGCCTGGCGCGGGCTGCGGGTGCGGCTGTTGAAGACGTTCCTGGTCACCTGCTGCATCGCGCTGGCGCTGACGTTCCTGACCTATATCGTCCTGTCCAACGCGATGACCTCCAATATCGGCGAGCGCGTGTCCGAGGCACTGCAGCAGCGGCTGGCCCGCGAGGGTCTGCTGGAGCAGATGCTGAGTCCGGAGCAGAGGTCCCAGACGATCTGGATGCTGGGGATCGCGCTGATGATCAGCTTCGTGGGGATCGTCAATGCCATGCTGATCAGTGTGACGGAACGCTTCCGCGAGATCGGCACGATGAAATGCCTCGGCGGCCTGGATTCGTTCATTGTCAAACTATACCTGCTTGAGAGCCTGTTCCAGGGCGTGGTCGGCACGCTGGCCGGGCTGGTCCTCGGCCTGGTGCTGGCCTATGCGGAAGGCATTGGGCGCTTTGGTAATGAGGTCTGGGTGCTGGTGCCGGTGGTCTCGGTGCTCAAGATCCTGGCGGGGACCTTCGTCGCGGGTGTGGCCCTGAGTGTCTGCGGTGCGCTTTATCCGGCCTGGATGGCGGCCAAGATGGAGCCTGTGGAGGCGATGCGGACGGAAGTGTAGCGAATGCGGAACTCGGAATGCGGAATGTTGAAATAGACGAATGCGGAAGGCTTGGATGAGTGTGAAGAAGAAAAAGAATAAAGCGGTTAAACACGCGTCACCGGCTGTAGCGTCACCGGTTCAGGTGTCACCGGTTTCGGCTGTATCGGTGCCGTCGGGGACCGACGTTCCGGCACCGGAGCTGACCACCACGCACATCGTGCGGGCGATCGGTGTGCGCAAGACCTTTACCATGGGCGGCGAGGCGGTTCATGCGCTCAAGGGCGTCGATTTCAAGGTGGCACGTGGCGAGTATGTGGCGATCATGGGCCCCTCGGGATC
This sequence comes from uncultured Victivallales bacterium, assembly GCA_964652765.1. GTDB lineage: Bacteria > Verrucomicrobiota > Kiritimatiellia > UBA8416 > UBA8416 > UBA8416. The sequence goes on from CAZZBA010000023.1 coordinate 12,835, forward strand.
GGGCAAGAGCACGCTGTTCAACGCGATCGGCGGACTCGACAAGCCGAATGCCGGCAAGGTCTTTATCGACGAGGTCGATATCGCGGCCTTGAGTACCTACGAGCTGGCCTGGCTGCGGTGCCATAAGATCGGCTACATTTTCCAGACGTTCAACCTGATCCCGGTGGCGACCGCGCTTGACAATGTGATGCTGCCGATGCTGTTCGCGGATGTCCCGCAGACCGAGGCACAGGACCGCGCCGTGGATCTGCTCAAGAAAGTGGGGCTGGGCGAGCGTATCCTGCACAAGCCGGTGCAGATGTCCGGTGGCCAGCAGCAGCGCGTGGCGGTGGCTCGGGCACTGGCGAACAATCCGGCGATCGTGCTGGCCGATGAGCCGACCGGTAATCTGGACAGCAACACCGGGCGTCAGATCATCGAGCTGTTGCGCGAGATCAATGAGCGGGACGGGGTGACGATCATCACCGCTACACATGACTACAAGATGCTCTCCGTCTCGGATCGTATCGCCTGGCTGTCAGACGGGATGATCGAGCGCTATGTCGCTCGCGACGAAATCGTTATCGAGGAGGGCCATGCCAATGTCCGATAGCAATGCCATTATTTCCGCCCGCGGCGTGAAGCGCCGCTACATGATGGGCGACGAGGAGGTCTGGGCCCTGGCGGGTATCGATCTGGATATCTTCCGTGGCGAATACATCAGTATCATGGGTCCGTCGGGTTCAGGCAAGAGCACGCTGTTCAACATGATCGGCGGGCTGGACCGCCCGACGGAAGGGACGATCCTCCTCGACGGGCACGATGTACGAAAGATGGATACGAGGCAGATCGCCTATCTGCGATGCCACAAGGTCGGGTTCATTTTCCAGACGTTCAACCTCGTGCAGGTGATGACCGCGGAGCAGAACGTGATGCTGCCGATGACGTTTGCCGGCGTGCCCGACGATGAGGCCGCGAAGCGCGCCCGCGAGCTGCTGGACATGGTCGGGCTGGGGGCGCGCTATGACCACCGCCCCGAGCAGTTGTCGGGCGGTCAGCAGCAGCGCGTGGCCATTGCCCGCGCCATGGCCAATGATCCCGACATCATCCTCGCGGATGAGCCGACCGGCAACCTGGACCTGAAGACGGGCGAGGAGGTCATAAACATGCTTGACCGTTTCAAACGCGAGTCCGGCAAGACGATCATCAGCGCCACGCATGATCACAAGATGCTGGCGGCTTCGGACCGTGTCGTCTATATCGTCGACGGCAAGATTACCGACATCAAGAAACGATCCGAGCTGAACATCAAGTCCGGAACCATGACCGACTTGTCGGCGAAGAAAAGCGCCTGATGCTCATAAGTGTAGGCAGGCGTCCATGAACAAACCTGAGCGAGTGACGCGGAATGCTGACGCACATGAGCAACTGCTGTATTTTACATCCACCAGCCTAGCAAACGATGACTCCCGGATTGTCTTTATCAGCGACCGCACGGGGCATCCGAATGTCTTTGACAGGGATCTGCGCACCGGGTGCGAAAGACAGTTGACCTCGAACAACGAGGGGTTCCTGAAGTCGTACGTCTACTTCAACGGGATCCCGTACGGCGGTTTCGGCAAGGCAAGCACGAGCTTCCATGCACCCAGCGGAGCCTTGTTCTATATCCAGGGCAGGGAGATCCGCCGCGTGGATGCCGATGGTCGGGAGCGCACGCTTGCCCAGTACCCCGACGGGCAGATGACCGCATTCACACATGTGTCTGCCGACGGTAAACGGTTATGCGTTCCGACGACAGACGACCGCGCCCTCGATGGCAGGGAGATCCTGGCCAGCAGACCGAAATACAACATTGACGCGCGTGTCCAGCAGGAAGGACTGTCGTCATACCTGCGGGTCTATGACACCGACACCGGGTCGGAAATCCTCTGCGAGGAAGTTGAACGGTGCTGGATAACGCATGTCCAGTTCAGTCCGGTCGATTCTCACCTGATCCTCTACAATCATGAGTGGCCGTCGGATTGCGGGATTCGCCGCATGTGGCTGTACGATGGTCATCAGCATCTGCGGCTGCGCACAGAGGGACCGGGACGATCGCGCGAGGATTTCACCTGCCACGAGATGTGGGAGCGGGACGGCTCGGCCATCATCTATCATGGCGAATTCGTCAAGGGTCCGCCTTATCTGGGCCGCGTAAAGGCCGACGGCACGGGGCTTCAGGAAATCGCCATCACCACCGGTTGCTGGCACTATGGGCATTTTACCGTGGGTGCGCCGAATGTGCTGGCTTCGGATGGGTACTACAAGGAGGAAGGCGACAAGGACCAATGGGGAGGCCAGTGGATTTGCCGACTGGATGTGCACTGGGACAGGAATGACATAACCTGGACTCCGCTCTGCCGGAACGCCTCAAGCTGGAATTCCCAGGACGCCCATCCCCATCCCATCATCGACCATTCCGGCCGCTATGTTTACTTCACGTCGGACATGGACGGGAAGCGGGCGATATACAGGACGCCCTTGGCAAGTTCTGTCGCCTAGCGCGCGGCAACAACCGACTCGCGAGCGGACACCATATCCTTCTCGACACCAGCGATAGATCGACCTATGCTTCCCCACAATGTGTTGCGCAATAGCCTGTGGCATTCGTTCCTGGTCTGCAAAACTGATAACATGGGATTTGATAAACGTATGAAGCCTTACGAACCGACGTGGACGTCCCTGTGTGAACATCCGGTGCCAAGCTGGTTCCGTGACGCCAAGTTCGGCATCTACACCCACTGGGGGCCCTATACGGTGCCCGCTTACGGAGGCAACAGCGATGCGCTTTGCGGTCGGGGCCGGCACGGCTACAATGGGGCCTGGTATCCTGCTAAGATGTATGATCCTGCGCACTCAAACGGCATCTATCATGCGAAGACGTATGGCGGCCCAGCCAAGACCGGCTACAAGGATCTGATCCCACAGTTCACCGCCGAGAAGTTCGATGCGGATGAGTGGCTGGAGATCTTCAAGGACTCCGGTGCCCGCTTTGTCGGCCCCACTGCCCAGCTGCATGACGGCTTTGCCATGTGGGACTCCAAAGTCAACCGGTGGAACTGCAAGTCCATGGGTCCCAAGCGCGATATTCTCGGTGAGTTTTCCACCGCGGCACGGAAGTCCGGACTGAAAGTCGTGGCAACGTTCCACCATGCCTACCAGTGGTTTTTCTACCAGGGTTTTCGCGGACAGGGGCTTGACCTTGATGACCCGGCCTTCGAGGATCTCTACATCCGTGCCCATGACGCGAAGGAAATGCCGGATCAGTCCTATCACGACCGCTGGCGCGACCAGATCGCCGAGGTCGTCGACCGGTATTCCCCGGATCTGATCTGGTTCGACTTCTGCCTGAAGTTCATCCGTGACGGCTACAAGAGGGAAATGCTCGCGCATTTCTACAACACAGCCTTGAAACGAGGGCAGGAAGTGGGCGTCGCCTTTAAGAATACCGACCTTCCGCCGGGTGCTGGCATCTTCGATCTGGAAGTCGGCAAGATGGACGATCTCTGCCAGTTTCCCTGGCTCACCGACACCACCGCCGACTGTGTGCCGGACGGAACCTGGGCGTATTCGCGTTCAGCGGGGTTCAAGTCGCCCGAGCGCGTCATCCACAATCTCGTGGATATGGTCAGCAAGAATGGCCAGCTCCTGCTCAATGTAGGGCCTCGCGCCGACGGAACCATTCCCGAAGGGGCCCGGCGTCTACTCAAGGCCGTTGGCGAATGGCTCCGCATCAACGGGGAGGCGATATACAACACCCGCCCTTGGTGTGTAGCTGGGGAAGGGCCGACTAAAAAGAGCGTGGATATGTTGCAGAAAGGCATGTTCAACGAGACCGGCGAGGCACGGTTCTGCGCACATGACATCCGTTTCACAACGGGGGGTAACGCGATCTACGCCACCTGCCTCGGCGTGCCCGGCGACGAGGTGTTCATCAATTCCTTCAGGGAACGGATTCATCCCCTGGAAATCCGCCAGGTGACACTGCTCGGCGGCGAGGGGCCTCTCGCGTGGCGCTTCGACCGGGATGAGGGGTTGATTATCGGAACGCCCGTGAAGATGCCCAGCGAATACGCCAACACCTTCAAGATCGAAATGAAATAGGGGCACCAATGAAAACCGGATGGAATACCTGGAATGTCCGCAGTGTGCTTTCGCATGTCTACCTGCCGGATGCATTTTCTATCTCTATTGGCATCAAGAGCTACATGGAGGGTTGGTGTTTACGGGAGGCTTTGATTGGCAGGGGTGCCACAGGTGCCAAGGCTGTTGAGGAGGTCCGTCCAGGTCCGCATGCATACGACGGATCATTTACCTCGCTTGAACTTGAGTGGTATGATGTAAAGGTTCGTGTTGAGACGTCGGTTCATGGTGGCGACTGGTTTGCCGTGGTGACCCCGTTGAACTCGCAGCTCAAGACAGCCTGCCTGACGATAGAAGCCGGTGTGCTGTGGGGGCGTAAAGGGTACGCAAGGCGGGACGGTGGAAAGCTGGTGATTCAGAACGATGACACGAGTGCGGCTGTATACACTTCCGGGAAGCTGCGAGAAGAACCGGTTACGGAAATCAGCGGGCCGCACCTGCTTGTTGAGCTCGATAAGCCGGTTTGCATTTCGACAAACGAGGCGAGGTTGAGTCAAGCTGCGGCTATAGTAGACAGAAGGAAGGCTGAGTATCTTGCCAGCAGGCAAAGAGATGATGCCAAGGAGCAGGAGCTTTATGACGCCATGCAGATATGCCTGGCATGGGATACTATATATGATCCGTTCCGGGATATGGTAATCTCCCCGGTAAGCCGCATATGGAGCTGTAATGCTGGCGGATGGGTGCTGTTCGACTGGGACACCTATTTTGCCGCCTGGATGGCCGGGTTGGAGAATAAGGAGCTGGCATACAGTAATGCCATTGCCATCACGACGTTGGCAACGGACAAGGGAATGGTTCCGGGCATGACGCGTGCAAATGGCCTCAAGACCCTTGACAGGTCTCAGCCGCCGGTAGGATCCATGACGGTGCGGGCGCTCTGCGACATGCATGGCGAGACCGTGCTGGCGGAGATGTTGTTTGACCTGCTTCTTGGATGGAATCGCTGGTATGCAGAGTATCGTGATCAGGACGGCTACCTCTGCTGGGGGTCCAACCCATACCAGGCAAAGATCGGTCATATCCTTGAGACCGTTGTCCTGAACACCAAGTTTGCGTCCATGCTTGAATCCGGGCTTGATAATTCACCGATGTACAAGGAAGTGGCCTACGATAAAGAAAAACAGAAGATGCAGCTGGCCGATGTGGGGCTCATGTCTTTCTATATAACCGACTGCCGCGAGCTGGCGGAGCTGGCGAGGCGCGTAGGCAGGCATGAGGTTGTGCCGGAGTTGACGGCGAGGGCGGAGAAGTATGCCGCCAGTCTAAGAACGCTATGGTGCGAGGAAACGGGGCTATTTCTCAACAAGCATTTGGACACTGGTGAATTCCAGCATCGGCTTTCGCCGACGCATTTTTATCCTCTGCTGGCTGAGGTTCCTACGCAGGCTCAGGCTGAGCGGATGATTAATGAGCACTTTTTCAATGAAAAGGAATTCTGGGGCGAATGGATACTGCCGTCGATAGCCCGGAATGATCCGATGTATCCGGAACAGGATTACTGGCGTGGTCGCATCTGGGCCCCGATGAATTTTCTCGTGTACCTCGGTCTTTGCAAATACGACCTCCCCGAAGCCCGCAAGGCATTGGTTGATAAGTCGGAGGCATTGTTGCTCAAGGAATGGCGCGAGCATGGCCATGTGCATGAAAACTATTGCGGCGATACAGGTGCCGGCTGTGGATGTGGAAAACATAACAGCGACGCCTTCTATCACTGGGGCGGTCTTCTTGGCCTGATCAGCGTGATGGAACACGAACGCGCACAGCATCCCTGACGCCGCCGCAGCGGATTCAGAAAAGAAGGATTGAAAAAACGGCGTCTGGCTTCTATTGTCTGGCAGTCAGTGAAGTTTTGCTTTTTTCAATTATCCAGGGAGGGTGGCGATGGTCTTGACGTTTGGCGAGGTGATGTTGCGGCTTTCGACGCCGGATCGGTTGCGTCTGGGACAGTGCCTGCCGGGGCCGCTGGTGGCGGGATTCGGGGGAGGCGAGGCGAACGTCGCGGTATCGCTGGCTAATATGGGAGACGACGTTTCCTTCATGTCGGCCCTGCCCGATGGCCCGGTCACGTCCGCTTTCCTGGCGGAGATGCGCCAATACGGCGTGGATACGTCGCGTCTGAAGGTTGGCGGCGAGGGGCGGTTCGGGATCTATTTTCTTGAGACCGGCTCGAATGCCCGTCCATCGGTCGTCGCCTATGACCGTGCCGGATCCAGTATCGCTCTGGCATCTACCGAAGCCTACGGTTTCGAGGCGGCGCTGGATGGCGTGGACTGGGTACATACGACCGGTATCACGCCCGCGCTGAGCAAGGCAGCCTACGAGGCGACGCGCCAGCTCGTCAAGACGGCGGCGGCCAAGGGCATCCCGGTCTCGGTCGACCTGAATTTCCGGAAAAAACTCTGGCGCTGGGATTACACGCAGTCCCCCAAGGTCCTGGCCC
>CAZZBA010000023.1:19448-20018 GCA_964652765.1 uncultured Victivallales bacterium
GGTGGTCATCGCAAACGAGGAGGACGCTGCCGATGTTCTCGATATCCATGCCTCGGGCACGTCCATCGAGGAAGGGCAGATCGCGGCGGAAGCCTACGTCGAGGTCGCCCGCGAGATTGCCGACCGCTTCCCCGGCGTGGACCGGGTGGCGATCACGCTGCGCGAGAGTTATTCGGCGGACCACAACAACTGGGGAGCGATGCTGTACGAGCGCGCGACGGACTCGGCCTGTTTCGCGCCGCTGGATGGCGAAGGTAATTACCGGCCTTACGAGATCCGCGATATCGTGGACCGTGTCGGCGGCGGCGACTCCTTCGGTGCCGGGCTGATCCACGCGCTGCGCTCGGAGCGCTTCCGCGCGCCGCAGGATGCCATCCGCTTCGCCGTGGCCGCCAGTGCTTTGAAGCACACGATCAGCGGGGATTTCAATCTGGTGTCGGAAGCGGAAGTCGAATCATTGATGAAGGGGAGCGGTTCGGGACGCGTGCAGCGGTGATGTGGGTGGGCGTGCTATTAAGCAAGCCACCCACCCGGGGCTCCGGGCGAAAATGAATGGGTAACTTGAAATGA
>CAZZBA010000023.1:20028-24814 GCA_964652765.1 uncultured Victivallales bacterium
CCCAAGTTGGGAAGCCTTTCCTTGGATGTTGGTTGTTGGGCGTTGAAATGATTTGAAGTTATAAGCAAGGAGTTTCAGATGACGAAGCAGGAAATCATAGCGAGGATCCGCGAGAGCCGGGTGGTGGCGGTGTTGACGCTTGACGCCGCGGATGATGCGCTGCCGCTGGCGGATGCGCTGCTGGCTGGGGGCATCAAGGTGATCGAGCTGACGCTGCGCACCCCGGCGGCCGAGGAGGGCATCCGGCGGATCGCGGCGGCGCGCCCCGAAATGCTGATCGGTGCCGGTACGGTCCTGACCGCCGAGCAGCTTGGCCGGGCGATCAACGCCGGCGCGGCTTTCTCGGTCAGTCCCGGGCTCAACCAGGCGGTCTCGGCGGAGGCGGCCGCGCGCGGCTACAGTTATTTCCCTGGCGTGATGACGCCGACCGACGTGGAAGCGGCGATGGCGCTGGGGCATCGGCTGCTGAAATTCTTCCCGGCTTCGATCGCCGGGGGGATCGCGATGCTCAAGGCACTCGACGCCCCTTATGGGCAGGCGGGCGTACAGTTCCTGCCGCTGGGTGGCGTCAATGCCGACAATGCCAAGGACTATCTGGCGCTCGATTGTGTGGCGGCCATCGGTGGCTCATGGATTGCCGAACGGTCCCTGATCAAGGAAAAACGGTTTGACGAGATCCAGCGCCGGGCAGCGGCCTGCGCACTACTGAAAGTTTGACGAATGATTTCAGGATTCAATACAATGTGGCGGTGGCGCGAGCTGCTCTGGATCCTGGTCTGCCGGAATCTCAAGATCCGCTACAAGGGTTCGACTCTCGGCTTCTTCTGGTCGCTGCTGGGACCGGTCCTGCTGATCCTGATCTATGCCGTCTTCGCCTCGATCCTGCGGTTCAACGAGGGCCGTCCGCAGTATCTCCAGTTCCTGGTCATCGGCATCTGCGTCTGGCAGTTCCTGGCCATGTGCCTGAACGACTCGCTCTATGCCGTGATGGGGAATGTGAACCTGGTCAAGAAGACGGCGTTCCCGCGCATCATCCTGCCGCTGGCGATGGTCTGTGCCAATGTGATCAATTTCCTGCTGACCTGGTGTGTGCTGCTGCTTTACCTGCTGCTGGCGGGTATGCCCATGCTGCATCTCTACCTGCTGCCGGTCGTGCTGCTGGTGCAGGTGGTGCTGTGTTTCGGTATGGCACTCATCCTGTCGACCTCGAACGTCTTCCTGCGCGACACGGAACATATGCTGGGAATCGGAACCCTGGCCTGGTTCTTCCTGTCGCCGATCTTTTATCCGGTGGAGATGCAGCTGCGGTTCCTGCCGTCGCAGGCGGCCTGGCTGGCGTTCCTGAATCCGATGACCGGCATCGTCTGGTGCTACCGCCGGTTGCTGATGGCCGACGCCATGCCCGACCTGCTGGCGGTACCGGCTGCCGGACTGCTGACATCTCTGCTGGTCTGTCTGTCCGTGCTCGGGATCGGGTTGTGTACGTTCCAGAAGTCACAGGCGAAGTTCGGCGATGTGCTGTAGGGGAAGTATGGACGAGAATGTTGCCATCAAGGTTGATAACGTCAGCAAGGTCTACCGGCTGGCCGGGAGTTCCCAGAGCTTTAAGCAGAAGGTACTGGAATCCCTCCGCCGCCGCACGCCGCCGAAGATGCTCAAGGCCATCGACGAGGTCAGCTTCACTGTCAAACGCGGTGAAACGCTGGGCATCATCGGGGCCAATGGTGCTGGCAAGAGCACGCTGCTGTCGCTGCTGACAAAGACCATATTCCCGACACAAGGCACGATCGAGACGCAAGGTCAGGTCTCCTCGCTGCTGGAACTCGGCGCGGGTTTCCATCCGGATCTTTCCGGCCGTGAGAACGTATTCCTTTACGGGGCGATCATGGGCATCCCGCGAAATCGCATGATGGAGCGGTTCGATGCCATCGTGGAATTTGCAGGCCTGAAGGATTTCATCGACCAGCCAGTCAAGCACTACTCCTCCGGCATGTATGTACGCCTCGGGTTCGCGGTGGCGGTCGAGGTCGATCCCGACATCCTGCTGATCGATGAAGTGCTTGCGGTGGGGGATGCCGCTTTCCAGAAGAAGTGCATCGACAAGATGCGCGAGTTCCGGCGGCAGGGCAAGACCATGCTGATCATCTCGCACGACCTGCACACCATCCAGCGCATCAGTGACCGGATCCTATTCCTCGACCGGGGGAAAATGCTGGGGTTGGGCGCTCCAAAGACGATGATCGGGGAATACGAGGGGCTGACGCGGCGGCGTAATTCGGAGATCTACCAGCGCGAGTGGGGCACGGGCGAGGTAAAGATCTCGGGGGTGCGTTTCCATGACGCCGACGGGATGGAACGCGACACTTTCCAGTGGGGCGGTGACCTTTACGCCACGGTCCGCTACCGCGCGGAAAAGCCGATTGCGACACCGGTATTCGGCTTTGCAGTCAGCGATAGCGAGGGGCGTGTCGTGCATGGCAGCAATACGCAGGTGGCCGGTCTGGTGATCGACCATATCGAGGGCGAGGGGACGGTGACCCTGCACCTGAGCGAGTTGCCGATGGCGTCCGGGCTTTATCTTTTCTCGTTCTCCGTCCATTCGTCCGATCACCGCGTCAATTACCACCGGCTGGACAACTGCTTCCCGATCACGGTTGAATGCAGCCGCAATTTTGAAGGTTATGCCTATATGCCATCGGAATGGAGTGTCTGAATATGAGGGCCAACTTGCAGGATATTACCCTGGATGATGTGGTGCGGCAGCGGATCGCAGCCGCGCTACAGGAGGACATCGGCAGCGGTGACGCCACGACGCTGGCCCTGGTTCCCTCCGATCTGGTCGAGGAGGCCGAGATCCTGGCGCGGGAGGCATGCGTGGTTTCGGGCACGGATGTGGCTGCGTTCGTCTTCACGACGCTGGCATCCGGGATGACCATCGAGACACTCGTGCCTGATGGCGGGTGTGCGGCAGCGGGCGAGACCGTGATGCGGCTCAAGGGCCCGGCGCGGGCAATCCTGACCGGCGAGCGGACAGCACTCAATTTCATGCAGCGCATGTGCGGCATCGCCACCCACACCGCCGCCTTTGTCGAGAAGGTCAAGACGCAAGGTACCCTGATCCTCGACACGCGCAAGACGACACCCGGGCTGCGGACGTTCGAGAAACACGCCGTGCTCTGCGGCGGCGGGACGAATCATCGTATCGGGCTTTACGACAAGGTCCTGATCAAGGACAATCACCGCTGGCTTTGGAAGGGCACCGGCGGGGACGATCTCGGTGCGGCTGTGCGCGAGGCCCGGCGACGGTATCCGCGACTGGAGATTGAGATCGAAGTCGAGAATATGGCCGAACTGGCCAGTGCGTTGGAAGGCCAGCCGGACTGGGTGCTGCTCGACAACATGGATCCCGTGGCCATGGCGGCGTGTGTCGCGATGGTGGCCGGCCGTTGCCGGACCGAGGCGTCCGGCGGCATTACGCTGGCCAATATCGAGGCTGCGGCCCGCAGCGGTGTCGATGCCGTCTCGCTGGGGTGCCTGACGCACACGGTCCGTTCGATCGACCTCTCGCTGGAGATGATGCGCACATGAAAAGCCTTGTCATTGATGTCGGTAATACGAGCACCTCGCTGGCGCTGGTCGGGAATGGCCAGGCGAGCGCGGTGCATGCCGTGCGCGGAGGTATCGAGGACCTGGCGGCGGTAGAACGGGCGCTGGCGGCGATACTCAAGGTCGAGCGACCGGACGGGGCGGCCCTCAGTTCCGTTGTACCGGCGGTGAATCGCCGCTGGTGCAAGCTGATCAAGCGTCTGCTGGGCAGCGAGCCGCTGATCATTGATCATACAGTCCGGCTGTCCGTCCGCGTGGACTATCCGCGTCCGGAAACGATCGGTGCCGACCGGCTGGCCAATGCCTGCGGCGCCGTATTCAAGTTCGGTGCACCGGTGATCGTGGCCGACTTCGGCACGGCGCTTACCTTCGACGTGATCAACCGCGACAACGCCTATATCGGTGGCGTGATCGCGCCGGGGTTGCCTTTGATGACCGATTACCTGGCCGACCGCACGGCCCTGCTACCGCTGATCAGTCCGAAGGGACGCTGCGAGCGGGTAGGGCGCAGTACCGAGGGGGCCATGCGGATCGGTGCGCGCATCGGGTACCGCGGCATGGTGCGTGAGATCACACACCACCTTATGCAGGGACCTCAGACCCATGAAGCGGCGCTTTGCGCCACCGGCGGCTTCGCCGGCTGGGTGCTCAAGGGCAGCGGACTGGCCTACCTCGTCGATCCCGATCTCACCCTCTGCGGCATCGGCGTCATCCACGATCTCAACCGCTGAACCGCCTTACCAATAACTTCACCGTTTTCTTAACCATTTGCCATAAGCGATTAGGGCGAAAGAATAAGGCGAAAGATAAAGGTTGCTCCTGCGCCGCCCCTAATCCTTCGCCTAAACGTCTCATAAAACCTTGTAGCCGGAAAAGCTTTGTAGCCGGAAAAGTTTTGTAGCCGGGGTCGGTGACCCCGGTGCCCATGAGAAGGCGCATGGCGAAGCCTCTCTCCCGTTTGTAATCCATGCACCGCCGGGGTCACCGACCCCAGCTACAAGTGCTTACCCAGCTACAAGCGCATTGCTCTTTGTGTTGTGGTGAATACGCTCCCAAAAAAGTTACCCCGTTCATTTTCGCTCACAGCAGTGGTCGGCTTCCCTTTTGTTTTATGTGTATCCATTGGCAAGACCAACCCGCTGAATGATAATGCCGACAACAGGGTGGCAAAACCAGGACA
>CAZZBA010000024.1:0-2551 GCA_964652765.1 uncultured Victivallales bacterium
CAGAGGATCGTGCGTTGGATTAGCTGGCGGCGAACCAGAAGCCCAGCGGGGCCTGGTAGAACGAGCAGTTCCCGGCGCTGACAGCGCTGTCGGCCTGGGCATTCATCCGCTCCTCGCATCCGCAGCGTGACAAGGTCGTGCAGGCGGCTCTGACCTATCTGAAATCCTGTGTGCAGCCTGATGGCGGTATCTATGTGCCGGTATCCGGTCGCCAGGGTGGGGGCCTCGGCAACTACAACACCGCGATCTGCATGACCACGCTGCATGCCGCTGGTGATCCCTCGCTGTCCCGGATCATACTGGATGCCCGTGCATTCGTCGCCAAGGGGCAGCACAGTGGCGATGACGAGTACCGCGGCGGGTTCGGCTATGACAAGAGCACGGATCGGGAGTACGCCGACCTGATGAATACGCTTTATGCCGCCGAAGCCATGCGCTTCACCGAGAGCATCGAGGACCAGCGTCCGGCGGGCGAGACGCGTGCCGAGGTCGATTGGAAGGCCACAGCCGAATTCATCACCCGTATGCAGAATACCCCCGACGCCGGGACGAACCAGGTTGGCGGCTTCTTCTACAAACCGGGCGAGTCCAAGGCTGGCACACTTACCAACGAGACCGGTCGCGTCGTCTTCCGCTCGTATGGCAGCATGACCTATGCCGGTATGCTGGCGCTGGTCTACGCCGGCGTGGACCGCGATGACCCGCGGGTACGCTCGGCCTTTGACTGGGCCTCGAAGCACTGGTCGCTGGAAGAGAATCCCGGCATGGGCATGGAGGGGTATTTCTTCTTCTTCAACGTGCTGTCACGGTCGTTGTCGGCCTACGGTGCCGATCTGGTGCCTCTGGCGGATGGCACAACGGTGAACTGGCGCAAGGATGTCGCATCCCGCCTGCTGAACTCGCAGAAGATCGACCCGGCGACCGGGCACGGCTACTGGCTCAACGAGGCGGGACGCTACTGGGAGAGCGATCCGGTCCTGGTCACGGCGTACACCCTGCTGGCCCTGCAGCATCTGGGGCAGTAGCCAAATCGAACATCCAGCACCCAACGCCCAAGTAGGGAATTTCGACCCTGGATGTTGGATGTTGGGCGTTGATGTCTGCTTTCATTCGGCGTTGCCGTCCTGGAAGCTTTTGGCGACCAGGGCTGACAGCGTCTCGGACGGGGCGAGCACGAATTTCTTCGTGATGCGGAAGCTGGTCTTGCCGGTGTTGCGCGAGATCAGTCCGAATCCGTATTCCATGTCCTGGAAGCGATCGCTCCAGAACTTCGAGACGGTGATGTGCTCATCCAGGCAGATACGGGCGATCGCCTCGGTTGCCTCGCGGTTGAGCTGCAGCCGGATGCCGGTTTCGCGTTCAAACGCGTCCGCCGCTGTCTGGATATCCGCTTCCAGCGACTGTAGACGGATTTCCACGCTCTTTTCCAGGAGCACGGAAAGCACGGTCTCGGGATCCTTGACCGTCTCGCGGTTGACATGCAGTGACTGGATGCCGGTCGATGGCAGCTCGAACTTGAAGTGGCGCAGGGTGCGTTCCAGCACGGTCATCAGGCCGCGCGCCCCGGTCTTCTCGCCCTGTGCCTGCTCGGCGATTTCACGGATCGCCTCAGGCGCGACCTCCAGCTTGAGCCCGTAGCCGGCGAAGTCGCGCTCGTACTGCCGCAGCACGCTGCCTTCGGAGCGCAGCATCACCTGTTCGAGATCGTCCACGTTGAGCGGGTCGCAGACCACGCGCACGGGCAGTCGTCCGACGAATTCAGGCTCGAAGCCGTAATCGATCAGGTCCTTTGTCTGCACGGCGCGCAGGTAGGCAGCCTCCTCGTCCTCGGGCGAGCGACCGTCGGCGGTCTTTGGCGAGAAGCCGATCACGCTGGCCTTGACCCGCTTGCGGATCAGGGCAGGCAGGCTGTCGAACGCCCCGCTCATGATGAAGAGGATGTGGCGCGTGTTGATCGTGCGCGGGCCCGTCTCGCCGCCGCCGCGTTGCATATCCATGATCGCCTGCATCTGGCCGATGATGTCGGTCTGGCTGAAGAGGCCGACATCGGTCTCCTCCATCAGCTTCAGCAGCGTCGTCTGGACGCCGCGTCCGGAAACATCCTTGCCGATGCCGGCCTGCGCCGCGATCTTGTCGACCTCGTCGAGATAGATGATGCCGTACTGCGCGAGTTCGACATTGCCGTCGGCAGCCTTGACCAGATCGCGCACGAGATCGTCCACATCGCGTCCGACATAGCCGGTCTCCGAGAATTTCGTGGCATCCGCCTTCACGAAGGGGACCCCGATCAGCCTGGCGATACAGCGCATGAGATAGGTCTTGCCGACCCCCGTGGGCCCCAGCAGTACCACGTTATGCTTGAGGTACTCGAGTTCGGCGGTGGCGGGATTCTCGACGCATTGCCGGACATGGTTGTAGTGGTCGCAGACGGCCACGGAAAGCACTTTCTTCGCCTCATCCTGGCGGATGACGAAGCGGTCGAGATAGTCGCGCACCTCGCGGGGGCGCAGCTTGAATTCCCGGATCGGTAGCAGCGGGTCGGACTCAGGTT
>CAZZBA010000024.1:2561-14266 GCA_964652765.1 uncultured Victivallales bacterium
GGCGTTGGCCGGGGCGGTGCCCGGCATCATGAAGGAGAGATTGGCGTTCTTGAGCATATTGCGCAACTGGTCTTCCAGCCGCTCGGGGGGGGTATCGTTCGTGGGCGTCGTCATATTAAATTCCCTTGGTGTTTTGGATTGCGTTTCGAAAGTATAGCGGGCCATGGGGGTAAATGCAAGGAGCCCTTGGGCACCATCCGGCGCATACTGCTTGACCGGTTTTCCACCCGTTCGCCTGAATCGTAGATTGACGCACGGGAGGGAATGCTCTATCTTCCACAAGCAAGCCGATACGTGATGCTTGGAACTTGACGCGGGTGGTTGCGGTCCCCGTGTGTGCTGAAAGGATGCTGATATGAAGAACTTGCTGAAAGTACGAACCCTGCCGGTGCTGGCTGCCCTGATGCTTTGCGGTGCGCTGGTGTGTGTCCCGGAGGCATGTGCGGATACGGCCGTGGACGACTACAATTTCGCGGCCTGGCTTTACAACAACGGCAAGTACGATGTGGCGGTCGGTTCCTACGAGACGTTCCTGAAAAACCATGCCACGCACGAGAAAGTGCCGGATGCGCGCTTCGGCCTGGCGCAGTCGCTCTTCCAGCTCAACCGCTTCGACGAAGCCATGGCAGCCTACGAGGCCTTGCGCAAGGACCAGCCGGCGTTCGCGCAGATGGCGGAAGTCATCTTCCAACTCGGGCAGACCTGCGTGTCCAAAAAGGATTTCTCACGGGCCGAAGGCCTTTTCGGGGAACTCCGGACTGCCCACGGCGACCACTACCTTGCCGACTGGGCTCTTGCCCGGCAGGGCGCGTGCCTGCTCAGTCTCGACCGGTATGCCGACGCCGAAAAACTGCTCGGGGAGTTCGTCGCCCGTTACGCTCCCGACAGCAACCCGCCCGCGAAATCCGACGCCGTGCGTCAGGCGCTGAAACGGATGAACGAGGGCGGCGTCAACGCCAAGGATGCCTTCCTCGGGCTGATCGAACGCAGTGTCTTCTACCTGGGAATCGCCCGGTTCAACGTCGACAAGTTCAACGAGGCGCGCGAGCTGTTCGAACGGTACCTGGCTCTTTATTCCTCGTCCGAACTGGCCACGGAAGCCCGTTTCCGCTTGGCCCAGTGCCTCTACCGCACGGAGCAGTTCGAGCCGGCTGCGGCCGCCTTTGCACCGGTGGCCGACGGCGACAGCCCGTTTGCCGCCACGGCGGCCTACGAGCGTGGACTGGCTCTTTACAAGGCCAGGAAATTCAAGGATGCCGCCGATGTCCTGGCGAAAATGGCAGTGCGCTTCCCGGCGGACACCAACGCCGGCCGGGCGGCGCTGCACGCCGGTACCTTCCTGTACGAGGGTGGGGACTACGCTGGCGCGGCGGAGCGTCTGCGCGAGCGGTTGGAAAAGAAACTGCCATTCGCCGACGAGGCGGCCTACTGGCTGGGGATGAGCCTGCTCAAGGGCGGTAAACCGGCCGAGGCCGAGCCTGTTTTTTCTCAGGCGCTCAAGGATCATCCCAAATCATCATTCTCCGGTGACATGCGGCTGGGGCTGGCCGATGCCCGCCTGGCGCAGGAGAACATGGGGGGCGCAGCCGAGGCCTTTGCCGACTATGCTGATAAATTCGGCAAGACCGAAGCCGCGCCGCAGGCGCTCTATTCTGCCTGTATTGCCCTGCACCGGGCCGAGAAATACGAGGAATCCGAGGCGCGCTGCACGGACTTCCTGAAGCGGTTCAAGACGGATGCGCAGGCACCGCAAGTGCTGTTCCTGAGCGGCGAGAACCGTTTCCTGCGCAAGCAGTACGATGATGCCGCGCAGCGCTACCGCGAATTCCTGGAGCGAAAGGACGAGGCACCGGACCGGCTGGCGCGGGCGCATTTCCGGCTGGCGTGGTGCCACCGTTACGCCGGCCGCCTGGCCGAGGCGCTGGCCGAGCTGGACCAGGCCGATCTGAATGCGGCAGGCAAGGCGATAGCCGACGAGGCTCTTTATGTCCGCGGGGCATGCCTGTTTGATCTCGAACGCTATGCCGAGGCCGAGAAGGCACTGGCGGCGTATGTGAAAGCCGACGAGCGGGGACGCTTCGGCGATGACGCCATTCTCAAGATGTCGGTCGCCCAGTCGCGCACCGGTGACAAGGCCCGCGCGGTGGCGGGATTCGAGCGCTTCCTCGAACTGTATCCGAAAAGCGAACTGGCCGTGCAGACCCGCTACCAGTTGGCGGAGGGGCTGTTCGAGTTGAAGCGCTACGACAAGGCGGCGCAGCGTTACGCCGAGGTGCTGGAGCAGAAGGAGGAGGCCGTTGCGTTGCAACCGTTCGCGCTGCTGGGGCTGGGGCTGTGCGCCCATGAGCGCGGCCAGTGGAAGGAAGCGGCCACGCGGTTCGGGGAGCTTGCCAGCACGTATGCGCAGTCCGAACTGCGGCCCCAGGCGCTTTACCGGCAGGGGCAGGCGCTGTTGAAGGATAAACGCCCGGAGGAGGCCGAAGCCGCCTTTCTTTCGCTGACCGCCCAGTATGCGAAACACGACCTGGCACGGCCGTCCTGGGTGGCGGTCGGCACCAGTCGGCAGCAGCGAGGTGCCTGGGACGAGGCCGCTGCGGCCTTCGCGCAGGCCGCGCAGGCCGGCGGCACCAGCGAGGATCAGCCGCGTGTGCTCTACGAGCTGGCATGGTCGCACCGCGAGGCTGGACGCGAGGCGGAGTCGCTGCAGGCCTTCCGTGACCTGGCCAAGGCGTTTCCGAAGGATCCGCTGACCGCGGACGCCAGCTTCCATCTGGCCGAAGCGAAATACAAGGAGACGGGCACCGCCGCGGAAACGCCGGACGAAAAGGCCCGGGCCTCGTTGCAGGAGGCCGCCGCCCTGTACCGCAATGTCCTTGATCTCACCAAGGACGCAAGGCTGGCGGACAAGGCCTGGTATCGCCTGGGCTGGTGCCGGTGGTCGCTCGGGCAATACGCCGAAGCGGCGGAAGCCTTCGATGCGCTGGCTGATCAGTACAAGAAAAGTGATCTGGCCGCCGACGCGCTTTTCCAGTCCGGCCAGGCGCTGGCACAGGCCGGCAATATGCCGGAGGCGATCCGGCGTTATGAGGCCTTGATCGGCAATAGCGCCTATGCTGGCTTCCAGTACCTGCCCGAGGCACTGGTCGCCCTGGGCGAAGGCCTGATTGCCACCGGCAAGGCGGAAGAGGCGCTGAAGCCGCTGGGCAGGGCGATTGAAACAGGCGGGGAGGGCATGTCCGCCACACGGGCGCATTTCCTGACCGGCAAGACGCTCTATCAGCTCGGTCGTTACGCCGATGCCGCGGAAAGCTTCGGGGCGGTGACCCGGCGTACGCGCGCCGCGCTGGCCGCCGAGGCGCAATTCTACCTTGGCCAGATCGAGCAGGCGCAGGACAAGTTCGAGCAGGCGATTGTCGCCTATCTGCGCGTACAGGCGATTTATGCCGCGTATCCCGAGTGGGTCGCCGGGGCGCTGCTTGAGACGGGCAAGTGCCAGGAGGCGCTTGGCCGTCCAGAGGATGCGCAGAAGACCTTCCGGCAGGTCGCGCAGGAATTCAAGGATACGCAGTGGGCGGCACTGGCGCGTGAACGGATCAAGTAATGCAGGACAGGCAAAAGAGGAGTGGCATGAACAGGATGAAGAATGCGGTGATCATGGCGGTGATGGCGATGGTGTGCCTGGGCTATGCGGTGCTGTGGGCTCAGCAGCAGGTGCCAGCGGATGCCGGTATCGGAAGCAGTGAAGTGGCCGGGCAGGTGCAGGGCGGCGAGGGACCCTCGCTGGTCGATCTGCTGAACCGCGGCGGCCCGCTGATGTATCCGCTCTACCTGTGCAGCATCATCGTGGTCGCCTTCGCGATTGAGCGGGCGGTGCGGCTGCGCCGCTCGGCCATCGTGCCCGCCGACGTCGTGGCCAAGGTCCGTCGCCTCACCACCGGGGAGAACCGCATCAGCCCGCAGACGCTGCTCGCCGAACTGAAGTCCCATCCCAGCCCGATCGCGCGCGTCATCACCGCTGGCCTGCGCCGGGCGGACCGGCCGCTGGTCGAGCTTGAAAAGTCGATCGAGGATGCCGGGCAGCGCGAGGCCGATACCCTGCGGCGGGGATGCCGGGTGCTGTCGATCGTCTCCAACGTCTCGCCCCTGCTAGGGCTGCTCGGCACCGTCATGGGCATGATCACTTCATTCATGACCGTTGCCGCCCGCGAGGATGCGCTGGGCCGCACCGAACTGCTCGCCGCAGGCATCTACCAGGCACTTATAACCACCGCGGCCGGGCTCTGCATCGCGATTCCAGCGCTCGTCCTGTACTATTTCTTCACCGACAGGGTGGATCGTCTGGTTTCGGAAATGGATGAGATCTCCATTGATCTGGTCGAGACCCTGAAGACCGGAGGAAATGACGCGTGAGAATCAAAAACAAGGTGGATGAAGACGCCGGGATCAACCTCACGCCGATCATCGACATGGTCTTCCTGCTGCTGATTTTCTTCCTGGTGGCGACGAAGTTTTCGGATCTCGAGCGCGATGTGCGGGTCGATCCGCCGTCCAGCCGCAGCGCCCGCCCGATTACCGCCGTGCCGCAGGAAATCGTGATCAACGTCGCGGCGGACGGGGTACTGATGATTGCGGGGACCCGGTACGGCATGGAGGAACTCGACCGGCTGCTGGCTGCTGCCGTCGCCCGCAACCCGCAGCAGTCGGTTGTCATCCGCGGCGACAAGCAGGCCGTGCTGCAGTTTGCCGTCAACGTGCTCGACCTGTGCGAACGGCACGGGATTGCACGGACTTATCTTACAACGCGGCAGCCCGAAGGGCGTTAACATGGCGGTCACGCGGCAACAGATCAGGTTGGCGGGATGCGGCGCGGTGGCGGCGCTTTCCCTGGCCGTGCTTTGCCTTCACCGGCCTTCCGCCTGGGGGCAGTATGTAGCCTGGTCGATCGCCCGTATCGGCTTACCGCTTTTCGTGCTTTTCTCGGGCATCCTCGCGGGAGGACTCCTGTTGCTGGCCTTTTCCCGGTACCGCCGCAAACCGGAACTGCTGGCGGCGGCGCTGGCCATCAGCGCCTTGTTGCATCTGCTGCTGGTGGCCTCGTTCACCTTCTGGGACGTCGGGGTGGCTGAACGTCCGCGTGTTGGCGAGGAAATCCGCTTCGAGTTGGCGGTGGGCCTGCCGTCGCTGACGGAAGACCTGGTTGCCCGGCAATTGCAGGAAGCCTTGCTGGAACCGCTGGAGCGTGAGACAAAGAGCATTGATACCGAAAAACCGGCTGCCGCCGAGTTGGATATGCCGGTTGATGCACAGCCAGCACCGGACCCTGAGGCGCCGGAGCGCGATCCGTCCGCCCTGGAACCGCTGAAGGCGGCCGCCGCTGGTGAGCGTCGCCTGGAGATCGAGGATGCGCCTACGGAAAAGGCACAGGCCGAGGCCGATGCGGAAGACAAGCGGATCCTGAAAATGCGGAGTGTCAAGACTGCCGCCGAGCCGGAGGCCGAAGCGCACAAGGATGCCCGCGCCTTCGAGGCGGCTCGGGCGGATGCGGCTCCGGTCGCCCTTCCGGCCCCCGGTGCCCATGCGCCAGCACCGGATCTGCCAGCACCAGAGCGGGCCGCGCGTATGGAAATCCGTGAAATCAAACTGGACCATGCCGCCCCTCTGCATGCTGAAGTCAAACCGCGGCAGGCGAAAGTCGAACTTGAAACCGTCAAGCTGGATGTAGCGGCCGCCGCGGAAGCGATGCAGCCGCAGGCGGCGGAAGAGGCAGCTGGACAGAAGGGCGACGAACGGCTTGAACTCACGGTTGCCGCGCCGAAGCGGACAGCGGCCAAGGTTCAGCTTCCGTCCGTCGACACCCCGGCCATGTCTACGCAGGCGGATGCTCCGGCACCACGGGCCATCCCGCAGGAACTGCCCGGCGTCCGCACGCGGGAAGCACCCGCTGATCCTCTTCAAGCGGTGGACACGTTGCGTGAGATGGAAGCGGATGCCGTACCGCTGATGAACCGGGTAGAGCAGGTCAACGCTCCCCGTTCGGACGAGGACGGGAAGCCTGCGGCGGTTCCGATGCCTGCGGAAGCGCTGACGGCAGCGCGGGCGCAGGCACTGACGCCGTCCGCACAGGCGCAGTTCCGGACCGAAGGGCCAGCCTTCACCGCGGTGGCGACAGCTGCCCCCGAAACCTCTATGGAAGAATTCCATGCCGTTGCGGATGTGTCGCGCGGAGCGGCGAAACCGCGCCTGATGGAAAGCGCGGAGGCCGGGGCACCGCGCCGTGCGGAGGAACGGAATGCAGCGTCTGTCACGGTGCAGGTGGCACTGCTGCAGGAGCAGGCGGCACCCGCAGGCACAGCCGTTGACCCCTCAGATTCAGCCCTGCGTGAACTGGCGGCCGGACGCGCCGACCTCGACGCCTTTCCGGAGCGGGCAAACGCACAGCGTCAGCTCCCGGGGCGGGCCGCTATGCGCAGTACCTCGCTCACCGCCACGGCTTCGCAGACTCTGGTGAATGAACAGGCGCGCGTGCAGTACCGGGAGGCACCGAGCGCCGCGGACGAAGCCGCCGGCGGAACCGCCCCGCGCGGAGTCCGCAGTGATACCGGCACCCTGGACGGGCTGGCGATCCGGCAGACACAACTGGCGGCCTCGGCACCGGGTACCGATGGTACAGGCGTGACCGCACGGGTGACGGCAACGGTCGTGCCGGTGGCGCGTGCCTCCGGGCGACCGGGGGCGGAATCAGCGGCACCTGCAGCAGGCCATCCGGCGGCACCGCTGGTCGTGGCCCGGTCAACTGACGGGCCATCGACCGGTTCGATGGCTGGCGGCACGCTGCCGCAAGGTACCGCCGGACGGACTGTCCCGTCCGCCCCGGAAGCCGGAGGCTCACCAGCCGCCGCACCGGGCGATGCCGGCATGATGATGGAGGGTCTGGTTGCTGGACGCATGCAGGCGGCGGAAGTCCAAGGCGGCGGAACGCCGGAAGGCGGCGAATCACAGGGGCGCGGCCCGGCGGCAGGCGTGCTGATCGTGGAACGTGCCGGACGGGGCACCGAAACAGGTGGAGACATGGTGCTGGGGGCGCGGCCTGAGCTGGCGCTCGGCGGGACCGCCGAGCGCAGCGGCGGAACGCTGGCGGATACGGCACCGTTAGCGACCGGCATTGCCGGGACAACCGTGCGCGGCCCGGCGGAATTGGCGGCACCAGGGCGGACTCCGATGACCGCCGACAGTGGCACGGTGGCATTGCCGATGAAGGCCTGGTCTGTGGAACGGGCACCGGCGGGAGACGGGGATGTCGCCGCCTCCGTGCCGCGGGCGGTGGAAATCGGCACACTCGCCAAGGCGGAATGGGGCGAGCGGGACGAGACCTCGGCCTCTGCCGCCCCGCTGCGCGGATGGAAGGCACCGCCGCTGCCTGCGGGACGGGGATCGGGCGTCCGACTCTCGCTCGATCCGGGCACCGTCGCGGGCGGCCGCCGGGTCGAGGCGGGAGCTGCGCAGGGGACCGGCACGGCCCCGGAAACCGAGCGCAGCCGTATTGCCGATGATGTGGCGGGCACCACGGCGGCAGCCCAGAAGAAAGCCATCTACGAACTCCGTTCCCCTGAAAAACGCCGTTTCATCCAGGAACTGGGCGGCAGTCCGGAAACCGAAGAGGCGGTTGAGCAGGCGCTGGTCTGGCTGGCCGGGGCACAGAGCGAGGATGGACGTTGGGACGTGGATGGATTCACGGGGGTGGAAACGGTCGGCGGGGCGGGGGACCGGATTGACGGAAACGTCGCGGTCACGGGGTTGTCGCTGCTGGCGTATCTGGGTGCGAGTTATACACACACGGCTGGTAAACACCGGGAGACGGTGCGCAAGGGGTTGGAATGGCTGATTGAAGGGCAGACCGCTGAGGGGGATCTGCGGCGCGGCGGCACGATGTACGACCAGGCGATGGCGACGGCGGCGATCTGCGAGTCGCTGTCGCTGACCGGGGATAAACGTCTGGCCGAAGCCGCGCGGCTGGCCGCCGGGTTCATTATGAAGGCACAATCGCCGAACGCCGCCTGGCGTTATGAGCCGCAGGTCGATAGTGACACGTCCGCGCTGGGTTGGCAGATCCTGGCCTTGAAAAGCGCCGAGATATCGGGGGTTGCGATTCCGCAGCAGCATTACGCCTGGTCGGGGATGTGGCTTGACCAGGTGCGCCAGGGCAATGGCGGACTGTATGCCTACAAGCCGGGGCACGGCCCGACGCCGGTCATGACGGCGGAAGGCTGGTTCTGCCAGTTATTCATGGGCGAGGAGGTCCGCCGCCAAGGACAGCAGGAATCGATCAACTACATTCTTGAAAACCTGCCGGTGTGGAGCCGGGGCGGACGCGGCACGGTGCATCTCTACTATTGGTACTATGCCACGCTCGCCCTGCGACTCTCCGGCGCCCCTGAGTTCGAGACCTGGAACAAGGCCCTCAAGGCGGCGCTGCTCGAAGGCCGCCGCCGCGAAGGTCCGGCCGCCGGCAGTTGGGATCCGGAATGCCAGCTAGGGCCGCGCGGAGGCCGCATATATGCAACCGCCATGTCCACCCTTTGCCTGGAAGTGTATTACCGCTACCTGCCCTTCTATCGCCGCATGACGGCGGAGTAGCGGCGGACAGCGCATGGTCACGGAAGCGTGACGTAGACTTCGATCCGTTCGCTGGCTGGTGCCGGACCCTCTGCCGGACGGGTGGTTCCCAGCCCGACGATGCTCAGTCGCCTGGCGCGGATGCCCCAGCTATTCGTGAGGTAATCGCATACCGCCTGTGCCCGCTGCCCGGCCAGCAGTGCTGCCTGCTCCGCCGTCGCCTCGCCAGCCTTCTCATGGCCTTCGATACGCGCTGTCGCACGGGAGTTCGATTCCAGAAGCCGTCCGATCACATCCAGTTCCGAACGGTATTCCGATTTGATTTCTGCCTTGCCGGGATCGAAATTCAGGTACAGTACGAACTTCTTCACCGTCTCGAAAGCCGGGGCGGCGACATAGTCACCGGTCGCACCGGCCGCGCCGCCGAAACTAAAGACCAGGCCGGCCGTCGTGACGAGATTGACCTCAGTATCGGTACCGGCAACAACGGCTCGGCTGTCGAGGCGCAGTGCCCATCGGTCGGAAAGGTTGGCAAACAGGCCGCCACCGGCCCGCAGGAGCGGCTCGTAGCGCTCATCGAAATCATTCTCGTAGGCGGCGACCCCCAGGCCGGCCGCCAGATAGGGGTCAATCCGGTTTCCGGGCGCAAGATGCAGCAGGCCGTCCACCGCGAAGCGCAGGGCGGAGGTTTCAGTAAGATCACGGCCGGCAGCCTCGTTTAGGCGCGAAATGCTTTCGCCAGTAGCCCAGTCACGGCGGTCGTTGCCTTCCAGCTCTGGGCAGGCCTCAATCACGCCCTCCAGCGTCCAGCGCGGGGAGAGGTCATATCCGAGCGCCAATGCGCCCAGCAACGCATCATCCAAGGGTTCATCGCCCTCGAAATCGATCCCTCCGCCCAGCACACTGATGTGCCAGCGGTGAGCCTGGTCGCTTTCCTGCGCATTAGCCGGCATCGCCGCCAGAAGCAGGCTTGTCGTCATCGTCGCTGCCGCCATGCACCCCATCGTCCATTTCGCCATCATTGCCTCCTGTCTATGAATGTTGATATCGGTGCATACCATACCTTATCTGGTTATACTTTTGCGAGACCAAATCGCCAGCGGATTGCGGTTCGGCTTTCCCGAAACCGGACCAGTCCAGGTATCATGCTGTTTCTTAAGCCCACGGCGGCAATTGGCAAGAACGAGAGATCCTGCATTTACACAAGCACCGTCTCTTGACCGATGAGCACGTTGAACACCTGGCCCCCGAATCCCAGGAATGGCTGCGTTGGATTGAGAAGGAGATGGGATTTCGCCAAGGGGACGGGAGCATCCTGCTCCCGCCGGAACAGGGCTCGGAATGACTTGGCGTTCCGTCCGTCGGAGTCTTCGAGTTTCCTGCGGGGGGGGGGAAGCGAACGCAGTATGCAACTGTCCGCCGACTGCTCAAGCGTTTCCCCTTGCTCCGCGTCTTTGTCAATTCGTGAATATATTCGGCTAGTAATCGGGCGTTTTAGCGTCTAGAGTTAACTAACATTCGGATGTAAGTGGAATGAGGTGACAACTTATGCGTAAAGAAGTATCCCCCGAGCAGAAATCGGCGGCGCAGTATGGGGCATCCCTGTACTATGGACATCCCTACGGTGCCGCACCGTCCGGCCTGGCCTTGCTGGATCCCCGGCGCATGCTGCGCAAATGGCGCGTCCTGGCGCTGGTGCTGGTCTTCGCCGTAGTCGCGGCGGTGGGCTACCTGCAGGCCACCGAGAAGGTGTACCGTGCGGCCGCCCTCATCGAGTTGAGCGTGCGGCGTCCCCGCTTCCTCACGCAGCAGGCCGCTGTGATCGAAGATCCGGCCAGCGCCCTGCAATCTGTCGAAATCTTCAATACACGCATCGAGAAGTTCAAGGGACGCGAAATGTTTACGGCGGCCCTTGGGCGTCTTGATGCCGCTCTTCCCGGTGCCTTCGCACGGCCATCTCCTGCCTCATCGGACAGCCTGGAACTCCGGCATGAAAAAAGGATCATGCGCTTCGAGAAAGCTTTGACAGTCACGCAGGTTCGCCGCTCCCGCCTGATCCGCGTGGAATTCGAGCACCCCGACCCGGTGGTCGCGTCCGCCGCGTGCAACGCTTTCGTCGAGGCGGCAGAAGCCAGTGCCTACGATGAAAACCGCATAACCTCTGACGCCGCCGTCGTCTGGCTGGAGGATCAAGCCGACGTGCAGCGCAAGCAACTGCTCAAGGCGGAGGACGATCTTATGGCCTTCAGGCAGGAACACCACATTGATGTGCTGGAAAGCCAGCGCAGGACGGTGGATGCCGCCTTGCAGGAGTTCAACAGATCCCTCGTCGATGTGGAAAGCCGCCAAGCCCAGGAAATATCCCTGCTCTCCAAGCTGGAACAGATCAACCTCGACCCCGAGCGGGCCGGCGATCTTCCGGCAAACATTCCCCGTGCTGATGAAATCCGGGCGGCGCTGGATAAATGGCGCGTTGTCAGCATGGAACGCAACAGCCTGATGGCAACGCACACGACCAAGCATCCGGAAATGCGGGCGAAAGAAAACATGGTGGAGCTTTACCGCGGGGAGGCATTGAAGGCACTGGAGCGGGCCAAGACCACCACCTCGGCGAATTGCAACCTGCTGGCCGAGCAGGCGGTGATCCTGCGTCGGATGAAGAACGAGCAAATTCAACTGACGTCCGAGCTTGAGATGCAGATTGTGGAACGTAGGACGCGGCAGGCTGCGCTGGAACGAACGCGCGATGCCGCGGACCAATCGTACCGCAGCATCCTGACCCGGATCCAGGACGCCCGGATGGCGGCAGACGAGAATACGGCGACGGTGAGTATCGTCGAGCGGGCGATGGCGCCCCGCAAGCCCGTGCATCCCCAACCGCTCAACACGCTGGCGCTGGCGCTTCTGCTGGGGGTAGTGGGCGGTCTGGGATTGGTCGTCGCCATTGATTTCCTGGAGGACCGGGTGGCCGGCCCGGAAGACCTGGAGGGCAGAGGGGTGCCGCTTCTGGCCGTCGTCCCGCATGTCCGGAAAGCCAACCGGGAGGCCATCGCGACCGCGACGATCCGGCAGCACTTCAGCGAGGTTGTTGA
>CAZZBA010000024.1:14276-19552 GCA_964652765.1 uncultured Victivallales bacterium
AAGCGTTCGCGGGCCTGGGTACCATGCTGGATTCGCCCCAGCACAAGGAACGGTCGCAGGTAATCCTGATCGCCAGTTCCATTCCGAGCGAGGGCAAGACCGTGGCCAGTTGCAACCTGGCGGCGATTCTGGCGAAGATGGGGCGGCGCGTCCTGCTGGTGGACTTCGATATGCGTCGCCCGCGGCTGGCAGGCATCTTTCCCATCCCGCCTGGCCACCCTGACCTGATCGCCTTTCAGACCGACTCGAAATCGAAACTGGCGGATCTGCCGTATCCTGTGGCCGATTGCCCGAACCTGGACGTGATTACGAGTCGGCCGATGAGCCACGGCAACCCGGCCGTGACGTTGGGCACCCTGGCGGGAACTCTCGTTTCGTGGGCGCGGACAAAATACGACCACGTCGTGCTCGACGCCCCGCCGCTCGGGCTTGTGAGTGATGTCCTGGCCCTCGCGCCGCTCGCCGATTGCGTACTGGTGATGGCGCGTCCGGAAATCAGCCGGAAGCGGCTTACCTGGCATACGCTGCACCGGCTCCGGGAATCGGGCATCCATAATGCCGCGCTGGTGATGAGCGACTTCGACGTATCGAGAACGCTGTATGGCGCTTACAGTCCCTATCACCACTACCAGCAGCATTACAAGGGTTACGCGCCGGTTGGGGCAGGCGAACCCAAACCGAAGTCGCGCCGCCCGCGCAAATAGAGGGACCATTAGGAGTCGGAATAATGCCAATGGCCTTCAGTAGCGAGTCGGATGCCGGAACCCAGGACGGCACGCCGCTCTGCCCAGTGGAAACACGGGCGGTGGCGTACTCGCCGTGGTCCCTCATTCTGGCGGCCTACGGAATGTATGTGATGCTGGCTTTCCTGAATGACATGACGGGTGCCAATCTTCTACTGGTAGGCGCCTTTCTTTTGCTGGGAATTCTCGCCTTGCTCGCCGTGCCAAAATTGCTTCCTATTCCGCTCTCTGGTTTGATGGTCGCGTTATTGCTCGCAGTTCTCGTCCCCGTTGTTGCGTGGCTGACTGGCGTGACATTGGAGGAAGCCGGGTCCATGAGCTATGTCATCAAGTATTTCTCCCTGTTGTTCGTCATCGCGGCGGCCGAGGTTCTGCGCCTGCCTCCCCTTTACCGCTCGCGGGAACGGTACTGGGTCTTCGCGATCCTGCTCGCCGTCCTGATTATCGGCTGGTGGTTGGGCGACGCATCAAATATTTCGGAGCAGCGGGTGGCGGGTGTTTTTACAAACCCCAACAACTTCGCGCTCGTCGCCATAAGTCTTCTGTTTTTTCTGGACTCCGCGCGAGATAGCCGCTGGCGCATCGTTGGCCTGTACATGTTGGTGCTCGGACTCATCCTACTCTCCGGTACAGCTGGGGCTCTACTGGGTTTCCTAGCTGGCTTTGGCGTTATACTGCTACGTTCCAAGAGTGGCCGACTCGTGTGTATCGCCGCCGCCGTGGCCGCAGCCGCGTTCCTGTTGTTGCCCGGTATTCTGCCCAAGGCGCAGGTTGAATCCCTTGCCGAAACGCGGATGATCGGTCCGGTCTGGAATAAGTTGATCCTGAATCGCGAATACTTTGCGGACCTGGCCGCTGGTGAGGACCTGAACTTCTTTGAGATCGGGCGGGAGCGTGGTGACCTCGGACTGACGTCCGGAATCTGGCGCCTGTGGTACTGGCGTGAGATTTTGCGCACCTATAAGGAGTCAGGATGGAACCGAAAGCTGTTCGGACATGGGATCGGAATCAGCACCCTTACATTCGGCAAACTTCCGCACAACGATTACCTCCGCTTCCTTTTCGAGGTGGGATTACTCGGTCTGGCTGTTCAACTCACAATCTGGGGCATTCTCTTCTGTCGTGCCGACCCGGCGGTGTACAGCCCAGCCGCCATGATGGCGGTCTACGCAATCACGGAAAACAATCTCGACAATTTTCTGGTGATGAGCTTGTTTGCATTGTTCATTGTTAGCGCACGCCGCGAGATCGTGCCCCCGCCGAGCCCGCTCTCACTGGAGCCAGCATTCTGATGAAAATATGCCACCTAAACAACCACCTTTACCTTCGCGGCGGCGCGGAGCGCGTCATGTTCGACGAAGCCGCCCTGTTGCGCAAGTCGGGGCACGACGTTAGTTTCTTCGGTTGCCACAGACCGAACGATCTCGCGAGCGAGCACGTCGCGTTCTATCCGCCGTCCGTTCCTATCGAACAGCTCAGCGGACTTAACAAGTGGCTGCACGCCTACCGAGTCGTGTACAATCCCCTTATGGGTCGTGCCTTCCTGCACTTTTTAGAAAACGTTCAGCCCAGCCTGCTGCATGCCCATAACATCTATGGCGCGCTCACCCCCGCCGTGCTCGATACGGCCCGAGACGCAGGACTCCCCGTGGTTTTGACAGCGCACGATTACAAGCTCGTTTGTCCGTCCTATCTCGGCTTGGATCGCGGGCGCATTTGCACAGCCTGCAAGGGTTGCCGCTTTTTCAATTGCCTTCTGAAACGCTGCCACAAGTCCAGCCTTGCCGCCTCAGTGCTCTATACCGCGGAGGCTTACCTCGCCGCTTGGGGCCGGAAATACGATATCGTCCGCCGCTTGATTTGTCCCAGTCAGTTCATGCGCCAAACATTGCTGGACAACGGGTATTCTCCCGAACGAGTGGTCTATGTGCCAAACTTCATCGCGACCGGATTGATCCACCCTTCCATCGGACAAGGATCGTATGCTTTGTATGCTGGCCGCCTTTCGCTGGAGAAGGGCCTGACCACGCTGCTGCGTGCGATGGAGGGGCTGGATATTCCGTTACGTATAGTCGGGGATGGTCCCCTTCGAAGATCTCTGGAAGAGCAGGTTGCCCTGAGCGGGCTGGGCAACCGGGTCGTTTTTGCTGGGTACCGAACCGGCGATGATCTGGCCCGTGAATACCGTAACGCCGCCTTCCTCGTTCTTCCTTCCGAGTGGTATGAGAATGCTCCGATCAGCATTCTGGAGGCGTTCGCTTACGGCAAGCCGGTCATTGGCTCGGATCTCGGAGGTATCCCCGAGTTGGTTGAGCCGGGCAAGACCGGCCTGCTGTTCCCGTCCGGCGATGCCGAAGCTCTGCGCCGAGCGATAGCAACTCTCTGGCAAGGCCGCGCTTCGTGGGGCGAGATGGGTTCGGAGGCCCGCCGACTTGCCGAAATGGATTTTTCTCCCGCACGTCACATGCAGCAACTTATGGAGGTCTATGAAGATTGCCTTTGCCGTGGTTAAAAACGTCGCCCGGGGCGGCGGAATCGAGCGCTACACCGAGGAACTCGGTTCGCGCCTGGCACAGCGCGGGCACGAGGTGCGCGTTTATTCGACGAGGCATTACGGAGAGCTCGTTCCCGAATACAAGGGCATGCAGATCATCGGAGTGCCTTCCATTCCGCTCTCGGCGTGCGAAAAGTTGAGTGCCGGCGTGGCTTCGGTGCTCCACGCCTCCCTGTCTCCATGGGCGGATATTATTCACCTCCACTCTGTCGGACCGGGCGTGATGGGCTGGCTTCCAAGTCTCTGTCGGAAACCCTCCTTGGTACAGTTCCACGGTATCGAATGGCGGCGTGCGCGCTGGTCGCGGTTCGGTTCGGTCGTTCTTAAAGGACTGGAACAGGCAACCGTGCGTTGCAACCGCCGCTTCACAGCCGTGTCGGAAACCCAGTGCTCCTATTTTCAGGACGTGTACGGCATCAAGGTGCGCTTCATTCCGGGCGGCGCGACCGTGAAACCCGTGCCGGAACCCCGCGATATCCTTTCGCTCGGTCTGGAGCCCCGCCGCTACGTGTTGTTTGCTTCCCGCCTGGTTCGGGAAAAGGGGGCGCACTATCTGGTCGAGGCGTTTCGACGTTTAGGGACGACGGACCGGCTGGTGATCGCGGGCGATGTTCAAGGTGCCGAGGCCTACCGCGAAGAACTCCATCGTCTGGCCGGGGGTGATCCTCGTATTATCTGGCCAGGCTTCGTTGAAGGTCGCCTCCTTGAAGAGCTCGTCGGCCATGCCCGTGTCTTCGTTCTGCCTTCTGACCTAGAGGGTATGTCACTGGCTCTGCTGGAAGCGATGGGCTACGGGACGTGCTGTCTCGCCAGCGACATTCCGGAGAATATCGAAGCACTGGGAGACGCCGGATTAACTTTCCGCCGGGAGGATCCTGTAGATCTGGCCGCCAAACTACAGACATTGCTCGACGATCCCGCGTCCGTCCAGGTATACGGTGAAAGGGCTGCGGCTCGTGTTTGCGAGCGGTTTTCCTGGGATCGGGTTGCCGATGAGTTCGAGTGCTGGTATCAAGAAATCCTCAAAGGGAAAGCCCGCCGAATAGCACAACCCTGAATTTCGGAATGGCCATCGGCTAGCAATTGGAGAATTATGACTTTGCTCAGGCAGAGAACGCCCGGACGGCGCATGACAGGAGACCTCTCATGATTCCGGTTTCCGCTAGTCTGGGGCTGATGGCATTTGCAGGCGCATTTCTCGTCGCGTACCTGCTCACGCCGTTGCTGGAGCGGTTGTCACCGCGACTGGGGCTGATGGATATACCCGGTGCCCGGCATGCACATGCACGCCCCACGCCCCGGGCCGGTGGGGTCGCGGTGTTCCTTGGTTTTCATGCCGGCTGCGCTCTCCTGTACTTCCTTTCCGGCACCGTCCTCGGCGGTCACCTGACGCAAAACTGGTGGCTCCGATTCCTGGCTGTCTCCTCGGTTCTGCTCGCTGTGGGCCTTGCGGATGACGCGTGGTGCCTGCGGCCAGCGCTCAAACTTGCCGGACAAACCGCTGCGGCGCTACTCGCCTATGCCCTCGGCATCCGGTTTCAACTCTCCGTGCCGGTCCCGGCCGCTGAATTTGTGGATCTGGTGCTGACGTTGGTATGGTTTCTCGCCATCATCAACGCCTTCAACCTGATTGACGGCATGGACGGTCTGGCCACCGGGCTGGCACTGATCGCCTCGCTGGGGCTGATGGTGTCGCTGGTTATGCGCTGGCAGACGGGAGATCTGGTGGTGATTCTCGCGCTGACCGGAGCCTGTCTTGCGTTTCTCCGCTACAACTTCCACCCTGCGCGGATATTTCTGGGTGACAGCGGCAGTCAGTTTCTCGGCCTGGCTCTGGCGGCGATGGCCTTGAGCACGGCTTCGAAGAGTGCCATGATTCCGTCGCTGCTGGTGCCGCTTTTGGCTGTCGGCGTGCCCCTGTTCGACACCCTGCTGGCGATCTGGCGGCGCAGTGTTCGGCAACGTGGACGCATGGGAGC
>CAZZBA010000024.1:19562-23825 GCA_964652765.1 uncultured Victivallales bacterium
GGATGCCGACCATCTGCACCACCGCCTGATCCGTGAAGGCTTGTCCCAGCGTCAGGTAGCCGTGCTGCTTTACCTGTTCAGCGTCGCGCTGATTCTGGTCGGACTTCTGCTCATGACGCTCCGCTCCTACGTGATCGGGATTTCCCTGACCGCCTTCGTCGGTGGCGTGTACGTCGTCGTCCGGCACCTTGCGCACGTCGAATTGTGGGATACCGGCACCGCGATCCTGAGCGGCCTGCAGCGCCCGCCCCGCAAGGCGGTGGCCGTATTGCTCTACCCGCTGCTGGACGTTCTGATCATGACCGGGGCGTTGGCCGTCACCCTGTATTTGTCCTCTGATAACCTGCCTGCCGGGTTTATAGCCCGGCTGATGAAGTATGCCGGGATCTGGGTGGGTATCCCATTTCTGGTTCTGATCGTCTCGGGAACCTACCGCCGGGTCTGGAGCCGGGCGGGCGCGGCGGAGTATGCAAAGCTGACGGTCGCGCTTGGGGGAGGGCTGCTGCTGGCAGGCGGCATGGCGAACGTTCTCCTGTGTTTCACAGCGCACGATGTGCTGAAATATCTGCCGGTTTTCGGAGGAGTGACGCTGATCACCCTGATTGGCCTGCGCGGGGTCCGTCCGGTCGTAATGGATTGTCTGGCTGGTCGATGTTCGCGACACGCGGGTGGTCAGCCTTTGCGGCACCTGCTGCTGTATGGAGCCGGGGACCGTGCCATGCTCTTCCTGCACGAGCACAGGTACGCCCCCGTCGAGTGCCCCCGGCGGGAGCAAATCATGGGGATGCTGGACGACGACTCGAACCTGCACGGACGCCTGATCCATGGATACCGCGTGCTGGGCGGGATGGACTGGCTGCTTCAGGAGTCCGGTGCTGTGCCGTTCGACGAGCTGGTGATCGTCGCGGATCTTGCGCCGGATGACCGCATCCGGTTATTGGATATTGCCGGTCGCCTCCATTTGGAAGTTAGCGAATGGCGGACGGAAAGATGCCTGCTGGTGACGCACGAAAATACCGACAACCGAAGTGAGGTTGCCCTTGATTGAGACAACGCCCATAAACCCGCGTCACCGGCTCGTATGCCGGTGGAGGAACAGTGCCATCCGCCGGATTACCATTGCCGTGCTCACGTGTTTTCTTTTCATGCCGCATTCACCGGCGGGGGCGCAAACATACACAAATTTGCTAGGTAACCGGATCTTCGGCATCGTTCCGACTCCTGCGTATCAAGGAGAGATAGCTTCAGACGCATTCAGTTCGATTCATTATCTGGGCAACGGGAGGATTGTTGCGGGCAAGAGATCAGCGGGTCCCGAAAACCGGTTCTTGCTGAGCACTAACAACGGAGGCGATTGGAAGGTTGTTGGTTGCGAGCATTCAACGGGTCGTCATACATACTTTTTTGGCCAGAACGGAGAAACCGTCATCGCCGGTACAGGCGACACTGGAAACCCTTGCCTGATGCGCAGTACGGACACAGGATCCACTTGGTCCGTTGCGCTTTCGGTCAGCAACCTGTACGAATTGACCGGCAGCACGAATTTGATGGCCTTGTTCTCGCCTGTGTATCTGGGTAGTGAGCGGTGGGTGGCGGACCTCAAAAGTTTCGGTACCGAACGAAAGCTCATCATGTCTTCGGATAACGGCACGACATGGTTTGTTCCGAACTTGCAACCCGGGCAGAACCTTAACGACTGGGCCCGGCGCATGATTCTGAGCGGTGATGACGTGTTGCTGTGGCCCTCGTGCGGGCAGTCCCAGTTATTTGTATCTGAGAACCAAGGTGGGAGCTGGGAGTCTGTCACATTACCGGGAGCCGCTTTGTTTCAGCCTTTGTGCGATGCCGGCAATGGCATCTTCTTCTGTGGCGGCCTTCAAACCGCTCCCTACTCCCCTATAAGTATGTATGGCAGTCAGGATAAGGGACAGTCGTGGACACGCGTCGCATCCGTGAACCTGCAGCGCCCTACGCCGACCTACTGGCGCGATATCGTGAGGGTGGGGAGCAGCCTCTTTGCATCGGCATGCTGCGTGGAGGGATCGAGTAATGAACGCTTCATGAAGCTGTATACATCTTCAGACGACGGCAGAACCTGGTTTTCCCTCGGGAATCCGTTCGCGGGGCCGTACGGAGGCATGCAGGCGATCTATCAGATGTGCGCAACCGAATCAAACCAGGTCTTTGCCGCATGTCAGCCTGACAGCACCATTCTGACGTGGACTGTGCCTTCTGTTCA
Organism: uncultured Victivallales bacterium; assembly: GCA_964652765.1. Taxonomy (GTDB): domain Bacteria; phylum Verrucomicrobiota; class Kiritimatiellia; order UBA8416; family UBA8416; genus UBA8416. Next base: position 21,802 of record CAZZBA010000024.1, read on the forward strand.
GGGGGCGGTGTATTGCGTCAGTTCGCTGATCCCGCCATTTGAATTGACAAAATGCGGCATCGGAACCTTCACTCTCGACGGATCCAATACGTTTTCCGGCTCACTCATCATCGAGGAGGGGCGACTTCAGATAAACGGATCGCTTACGGTGACGGGCGACATCCGTATCAACGGCGAGATAGCCGTATCCGGGGGGGCTTTGGCGGCCGCCGGGGACATCATTAATAACGGTACGATGCTTTTGGCCGATGGCGCCAAGATTGTCGCGGGAAGGGATGTTATCAATAAGGGAACGATCTATAAGACGAAAAGAGCGCGAGCGCTTCCTGAACAGTTCATCAACCAGGGCACGGTGTTGAAAATAGACAAACAGCAGATGAAAGACCTGTGGCGACAAGCGCAGTGGTGAGTAGTGGATGAAGTGGAACGTATTTTTCCGATTTATCTCGTGACTCTTGTCTGTGGTTGCATTTCGGGGTGGAGTATGATTAGATCAGTTTACCTGTGTAAAACAGAGGAGTTATATTAAGAATGAATACTTTTGCCATCATTGACGAGAAACGCGCTTGCTATGATCTGCCGGGATTTACCCCGACGTTTATTGATCGCGAGGTTCTTGCTCAGGCGGGCATTGACTATCCTATTTCAGATATCGTTCAAACCCAGCTTGAAGACGGTTCGAAATGGTTTAAAGAATTGTACACCAATCGTGCGCTGACATCCGGAAACACCTATACGGAGAGCGTGACGGATACCGATGTGGAACTTGAAGTCCACAATTATACCGGCATCTGTCCTACGAACGTGCTGGAGGTCTCTCCGTCCTCTGGTTCGTGTTCCATTGCCTGTCAGTACTGTCTGGTAACGGACGGACAGCACTGCAAGGGCATCCAGGTCTATACGAACTACGCAGAAAAAGTGGCACGCTCTTTGGAGCGGAACCGAGACCGCGAACTGTTTTACTACTTCTCGCCAAAGACGGAGGCATTTTCCGAGCCGCATCTGTACAACGGCCTTTCGCATGATATTGTGCGCGAATTTATTGCGCACTACGAACGGCATCCGGATTCGAAAGTACGTGTGTTCATCGCCACCAAGGCCGGCCCGGCGCATCTGTCGATCAAGCACCGGGGGGAGTCGCTTTTTGATCTTCTGGCGCGCATCGCTCCGAAGGTTCAGGTGAACGGCAGTATCGGCATTATGCCCCAGTATATGCGCGACAGCCTGGAGCCGAATGCGGCGAGCGTCGAGGCGCGGCTGGAGGCTTTGCAACGCTGCCGGGATCTGGGCATGTGGGCGGAATCCGTGCTATGCCAGCCGCTGATGCTTTCCTACCTGAATCGCGAGACCATTGAGGATTATTGCGGCAAGCTGGAGTGCGCTGGTGTCCGGAACATCAAGCCTGAGTTTCTTACCACGGAAGTTCGCAATTTGGTGGTATTGGCGCAGTTCGTGAACTTTCACGATCCGCACCTGTTGGGTACATTCTTCCATCCCTATCTGCACGCGGACAACCAGAAACACATCAAGCAGCGCGCACGTCTGGCACCGGATAAAGCCGTGTGCGTGGAGAAACTGGAACTCATCAGGGAAATCTCTCGCCAGCATGGTATTACGATCAGCATCTGCAACTGGGTCAAGCGAGAATTGTCCCAGCAAGCGTCTTGGGTGACTGAAGTGGATGCTGAATCCACGGGTAACGGGTATCGTTGCTTGGGTTATCAGACCCGCCTTTTCGTCTAGATCCCAGAGCTCGAATGAACACAGATAGATTTTTGCGGAGAATATCCATGACCCTCTCATCACGCATAGACATACTCACACACGTTTTCGTCGAGAATAGAGTGAGGGTTCATCGCTTGTGAATGAACAACCGTTAGTCAGTGTGCGGGTGGCGACCTATAACCACGAGCGATGGATCGCGCAGTGCCTGGAAGGCATCCTGATGCAGCGCACGACATTTCCCTTTGAGGTGATCGTCGGCGAGGATTGCAGCACGGACGGAACACGGGCCATTGTGGCGG
>CAZZBA010000025.1:0-4118 GCA_964652765.1 uncultured Victivallales bacterium
GCCAACAACTACGGCCCTCCACCCGGTTCCGCGTAAGAGACCTTCGGTGGGATTCTGGGCAGCGACCTGGCCCCCTACCGGGACGAGCTGATCATCTCTACCAAAGCAGGCTACCGCATGTGGGCCGGGCCGTATGGGGAGTGGGGTTCCCGCAAGAATCTGATCGCCAGCCTGGATCAGAGTTTGCAGCGCATGGGTGTGGCGTATGTGGACATCTTCTATCACCATCGTCCTGATCCCAACACGCCCCTGGAAGAGACCATGACAGCCCTGGACTACGCGGTGCGCTCCGGGCGGGCGCTCTACGTGGGTGTCTCCAACTATTCCGCGGAACAGACCAGGGAAGCCGCTGCGATTCTGCGCCAACTGGGCACGCCCTGTACAATCCACCAGCCCGCCTACAGTATGCTGCGCCGGGGACCGGAGGAGGGGCTGATCCCGACGTTGGCCGACGAGGGCATCGGCTGCATTGTGTTTTCACCCTTGGCCCAGGGGATGTTGACCAACCGTTATCTCAACGACATTCCAGAGGATTCCCGTGCGGCCAAACCTTCGACCTTTTTGCGCCGAGAGCAGATTACCCCTGAGCGCCAGCGCACCATTCGCTCCCTGAATCAGCTTGCCGAGCAGCGGGGACAGAGCCTGGCCCAGATGGCGATTGCCTGGGTGTTGCGTCATCCGGGGATGACCTCCGCCCTGATCGGGGCCAGCAAGCCCCAGCAGATCGACGACTGCGTGGGCGCGTTGGCGAATCCCGGCTTCAGCGCCGAGGAGCTGGCCGCCATCGACGCTGTGTTGGCTGCTGAGCAATCCTAGTGTCTCCAAAATCGCAGATGCGCCCGCTGTTGCAGGGACGGATTGACGCGGAGGGCCGCAGATGGTATGAGACAGCCGTGGAACCGGGAAACGGAAGCCGGGATTAATCTGAGAAAAGGGGCGTGGTTATGACTTACGATGAGGCAAAGGCTTTTCTGGACGCGAACGGGCAGGGGCATGTGCTGGCGCACTGGGCGCGCCTGGATTCCGCGCAGCAGCAGGACCTGCTGGCGCAGGTCGCGACGATCGACATGCAGGCGATCAAACGGATGCAGGCCATGCTGGCGGAACCGGTGTCCGCCGGTGTCGCGGCGGACGGGATCGAGCCCGCGGCGGTTGCCGAGCTGGGCGCGCTGGCGGAGCGCGAGCGCAACGAGGCCCTTTCGGCCTATGGCGAATCGGCGTTGTCGCGGGGCGAGGTGGGCGTGCTGCTGGTGGCTGGAGGCCAGGGGTCGCGGCTCGGCTTCGAGGGACCGAAGGGTGCCTACTCGATCGGCCCGGTTTCCGGCGCGTCGCTGTTCGAGATACATGCCCGCAAGGTCCTCGCGCTGGAACGCCGTTATGGCGCCGGTGTGCCGTTCTACATCATGACCAGTCAGGCCAACGACGCCCCGACCAGGGTTTTTTTCAAGGAGAATGACTATTTCGGGCTGTCGCCTGAGCGGGTGCTGTTTTTCACGCAGGGCATGTGGCCGGCATTGGATCTGGAGGGTCGCATCCTGCTCGAGACACCCGGACGTATCTTCATGAGCCCCGATGGCCATGGCGGCACGATCACCGCGCTGCGCGACCGGGGCATGTTTGATGATATGGAACGGCGCGGCCTGCATTCGGTCTTCTACTTCCAGGTCGACAATCCGCTAGTGGAGATCGCCGATCCGCGTTTCGTCGGTTTGCATCTGAAGGAGGGTGCCGAGGTCTCCACCAAGGTCTGCAGCAAGCGTGACCCGGCCGAGGGGCTCGGGGTTGTGGCGGTCAAGGGCGGAAGCAGCATGATCGTGGAATACAGCGAGCTGACTCCCCGCCAGATGCAGGAGAAGCGGTCGGACGGGCGGCTGAAGCTGCTCTTCGGCAGCGTGGCGATCCATGTGTTCTCGGTACCCTTCCTGAAGAAGGAAGCGGAGGCGGCCATGCCGTTGCACAAGGCGATCAAGAAAGTGCCGTACGTGGACGCGCGCGGGAATGCCGTGAAACCGGATGTGCCGAACGCCTGCAAGTTCGAGAAGTTCATCTTCGATGTCATCCCCGACGCGGCGGTCACGTTGAATGTGGAATTCGACCGGCAGCGCGAGTTCTCGCCGGTGAAGAATGCGGAGGGCAATGATTCGCCGGCCACCACGCAGCGTGACATCGTACGCAAGTTCGCGGGCTGGATGGAGTCGACCGGTGTCCAGGTGCCGCGCGGTGCTGACGGCGAGCCCCGCTGGAGGCTTGAGATCGATCCCTGTTTCGCGCTCGATGCCGATGAACTGGCCGCGAAGCTGGGATCCGGGTTCGAATGGAACGGCGACCTGCTGCTGGCTGATGAGCAATAAAAAAGCCGCCGGGAGTCAACTCCCGGCGGCTTCCGTGGTCTGCGGTTCGGTTAGAACTTGCAGGAGAGATCGACCTTGAAGGTGTCGATCGTCTTGCCGTCATCCAAGCCCTTGTCGCCCATGGCGTACTTGGCCTTGATGTTGAAGTTCTTGCCGATGTCATAGCTGACATAAGGGATGTGACCTTCAACATCCGTACCGTTGCCGAAGTCGGTGCTCTCGGCAAAGACGCCAAGGGTGGAGTCCTTTTCGAGATAGCGGTACTGGTAGCCGACACTGAAACCAGCCGGCAGCTTGACGGCGGCCATGCCCAGGTAACCGATGTCATTCTCGTCGGCATCGGTGTTGACCATGTACTGCGCACCGAGTGTCAGCGGAACGCCGACATCGACGGAAGCCTGGACGAAGCCCTCGACGACCGTATAGCCCGTTGCATACAGCAGCGTCGTGGTCTCGACCCCGTCCTCCGTCGAGACTTTCTTGGTCGTGCTGTTGCCGAAGCCCTTGGTGGCGTCGTATTGCAGTCCCATTCCCTCGATGTTGTCATAGGCATAGACTGTTGCGCCCGCCATGACGAAGTCCTTCTTGCCGAAGTTGGCCTTGGCGGCAACCTGCCCTGAGTAGAGCATGCTCTCGTCGTCGGCAGGACGCTCGTCGATCACATAAGCGCCACCATGCGCCAGCAGCTCCATGCTGCCTGCCGGAAGCTTGGCGTTGACGGCCACGCCTTCGGGGTTCACGTCACCGCTCATCACGAGGTCATCAACCGCGATCCACGGCTGCGACATCTTGCCGAAGCGGATGCCCAGCATCTCGACGGGGCTGTAGGTGAAGAACACACGGTCAAACGCGGCATTCTTGTCATCAAACGCATTGTCCATGGTCTGGTTGTCAGAGACCGGGTTCCCGTTGTTCGTCACCAGGCGGAGGTTTGCCTTCACCTGATCGTTGACCTTGGCGTCGAGACCGATACGTCCACGGAAACGCCATAGTTCGCGGTTTTCGCTGCCCTCCAAGTCAGTGTCCTGATAGCGGAAAAGCGCGTCGCCGCTCACCTTGATGCTGTCTGCCCAGGAGATGACCTTCTCCGGGGCTATCTCCGGGGCCTTCTCCTGCGCGGCGGCGGTTCCGGCCAGGCCGGCCGCCATCATTCCCGTCATGAGTCCTGTCATTACCAGTTGTTTCATCTGCTTTCCTTCTGTTTGCGCCGTTCAACCATTGAACGGCTTGTTCACTCTACGTTATTGAACACACTTGCACCTATACACCGGATGGATGCGGATCGCGTCCGCTCCGGCTAACGTTAGTTGTCTACGCGATGCCCGGCCCTCCTTCCGCTGTGTATATCGGCAATGAATCCAAAAATCACAGGTGCGCATACGTTTCCTTGAACAGGCACCAAACTACATAATCGTCGTGCATGATGCAAATCCTCTCGCGCATCAGAACACGATCTACTTAAACCTGGCGTTGTTTGCGTTCCATTGGCGCTGTGTTATTTTTTCGTTAGCGTTTGTCCCCGTCCTTTTGCGTGTTATGCTGTCCCCATCTCATTCCTCGCCGAGCCGTATGGCAGGTATGTCTCGTGATTACCAGGAGGTTGTCTTGATATTCTCATCCTTACTGACGCTGTCCAGCAGCTCGTCGATCAGGCTGCTGGTCTCCCCGTGCAGTACCTTGAGCAGCTCGAGACGGGCATCAGCGCGCGCGACACCATGTTCAGAGAGCTTATCCATCAGGGCCGCGAAACGCAGGCGGCGAACCTGG
>CAZZBA010000025.1:4128-7492 GCA_964652765.1 uncultured Victivallales bacterium
AACCTGGCCGTTGTCGCTGTTGTCGCGGCGATCCCTGAAATCGGCCATCAGGGTGGTGCCGCAGATGCAGTTTCGGAACAGGCCGACAGCGGTCTCGATGGGGCTGCCTTCCAGGCTGAAAAGACCGCTGCGATCCTCGAGTGTGATATCCTTGACCGGGATGGTATCGGTCAGGAATTCATCCTTCGATGGGTAGACCTTGCCGCACTTAATGCAGGTTTTCGGGAAGGTGGTGTCAGCCAGTTCCTTTAAATCGCGGTAGAAAGATGTTGCCCAGGATCGTCTGGCTTCAGGGTGCTCGTTCATTGGAGAAAAAGTGTAGAAACACGCGCCGGTGTTTACAAGGCTATTATTGTTGAGTCTTCCGTCTTCCGTCTGTAGTCTTCCGTCTGATATTTTATACGGAGAACAGCACAATGAGTATTAGCGAAATGGCGGGGAAACCGGCGACGCCGGTGGTGCGGACGAACATAGCAAGGCTGATGGCTGCCTATTACACGGGGGCTCCGGAACCGGGTGGCGCGTTGCAGAGGGTGAGCTTCGGCACCTCCGGGCACCGTGGCACCTCCTTCAACGGTTCGTTCCAGGAGGAACACCTGCTGGCGATGTCGCAGGCGGTCGCCGAGGTGCGCCGCGAGTGCGGCATCGAGGGTCCGCTCTTTGTCGGGATGGATACCCATGCGCTTTCCGAGGCGGCCTGGATCAGCGCGATCGAGGTGCTGGCGGCCAACGGCGTGGAGGTCCGCTACCAGGCCGGCCGGGGCTACACGCCGACACCGGCGGTCTCGCACGCGATCATTGCCCACAACGCGGGCCGGCAATCGGGGCTTGCCGACGGGGTGATCATCACTCCTTCGCACAATCCGCCAGCCGACGGGGGCTTCAAGTACAACCCGCCGTCGGGCGGCCCGGCGGACAAGGATGTGACCGGCGTGATCGAGCGGCGGGCGAACGCGATCATGGAGGCGGGCCTCAAGGACGTCAAACGCCTGCCGCTGGCGAAGGCGCTGGCGCTGCCGTCCGTAAAGGCGTTCGATTTCGTGCAGCCCTACGTCACGGCGCTGGGCGAGGCGATCGATATGGAGGCGATTCGCGGGGCGGGCCTGCATATCGGCGTGGATCCGATGGGCGGCGCGGGGATCGGCTACTGGGAGCCGATCGCGGAGCGCTACGGCCTGGACCTGGAGATCGTCAACCGCGATGTCGATCCGGCGTTCATGTTCATGTGCGTCGACTGGGACGGCAAGATCCGCATGGACTGTTCCTCGCCCTACGCGATGGCCGGGCTGATCGCGCTCAAGGACCGCTTCGATATTGCTTTCGGCAACGACGCGGATTACGACCGGCACGGGATCGTCACGCCCGGTCACGGATTGCTCAACCCGAACCATTACCTTTCCGTGGCCGTGGATTACCTTTTCCGCCACCGCCCGCAGTGGCGCAAGGATGCCGTGATCGGCAAGACCCTTGTGTCCAGTTCCATGATCGACCGCGTCGCGGCGGCACTAGGCCGCCAGGTGGCCGAGGTGCCGGTGGGCTTCAAGTATTTTGTCAAGGGACTCTCAGACGGCAGCTACGGCTTCGGCGGCGAGGAAAGCGCGGGGGCCTCGTTCCTGCGCAAGGACGGCTCGGTCTGGACCACGGACAAGGACGGCATCCTGCTCGACCTGCTGGCGGCAGAGATCACGGCGGTCAGCGGACGCGATCCGGGCCGTTACTACGCGGAGCTGGAATCGCGTTTCGGCGCGCCGGTCTATGCCCGTATCGATGCCGTGGCCAGCCCCGCGCAGAAGAAGGTGCTGGCGGCCTTGACGGCGCGGCAGGTGGAGGCCGATACCTTGGCTGGCGATCCGGTCACCGCCATCCTGACACACGCGCCGGCGAACAACGAGCCGATCGGCGGGCTGAAGGTGCAGAGCGCCAACGGCTGGTTTGCGGCGCGGCCTTCCGGCACGGAGGATGTCTACAAGATCTATGCCGAAAGCTTCAAGGGTGAGTCACACCTCGCCAGAATCCAGGACGAAGCCAAACACATCGTTGCCAACGCCTTCAGGGCCGCCGGCGCATAGGGGGTCAACAACACCCAAGTTTGGGAAACGTAGGACGGGCACCCTTGCCCGTCCATCCGCTTGTCCCGCCGTAGCCTTGGCGAAGGCGGAAGCAAAAGTCCTTTGGCAGCCGGGCGGCTTATGCTCGGAGGTCGGGCAAGGTGCCACGACCTACTATTTGACGGTGTCTTCGGCTTCGCCTTCCGGCCGCGTGAGTGCCCCGGTCGGGCAGGCGTCGGCGCAGCGCAGGGCGGTCGCCTGGGTCAGGGCCTGGCCCAGCGGGTCGCCGAAGGGGACGCCGACGGTCGTCTCCATGCCGCGGTTCAGGAACGTCAGGCCCGCGGCCTCCCCGGCGGCTTCGGCGATACGGGTGCAGATACCGCACTTGATGCACTTGCCCGGTTCGAAGACGATCGCCGCATGATCGCGTATGATCTCGACGGGGTTACGCCCCGTTCCTTTGTAGCGGGATTGCCGTGCGCCGTAGGTCTCGGCTAGGTCGCGCAGCTTGCAGCCCTCCGGCTTGCGGCAGTCGCAGCGCAGGCAGCGGGCCGCCTCGCGCGCCGCTTCCTTCGGCGTGTAGCCCCCGCTGGCGGGAACCACCTGCGAATCCTCGGCGGCACCACCCATGAAAGCCGCCAGATCCCCCGTCTGGAGCGGCCCGATGGTACTGTCGAAGCGTTTGGGACCATTTGAACGCCCAACATCCAACGCCCAACGTCCAACGCCCAATGATTGACTCTCCCCTTGCTTGTTGATTGTCTCTCTTTCGACTTTCGACTTTCGACTTTCTGCTTTCCCCAACATCCCCACCAGCCGCCGGATCGCCACCGGCTGATCAACACGGCCGCGGCGGCAGGCCTTCTCACAGGGTGCCTTGCACTCCGCGCAGGTCACGTCCGCTTGCGTCTGGGCTTGTTGCACGGTTTGCGCGGCGGCGGCCAAGTCGCCAGCCTCGATCTGGCGGATCATGCGCGGGATGTCGAGCTGCAGCGGGCACACGCGCTGGCAAGGTGCCCGGCAGTCGCCGACGTGCTCGCTGAGCAGCAGCTCCAACGCCACGCGCCGCGCGTCACCTACCTCGTCGGTGTCGGTTTCGATCTCCATGCCGTCGGTGACCGGGGCCGAGCAGGCCGGGATCAACCGCCCGAGGCGTACATCCTTGACCACGCAGACCATGCAGGAGGTGAAGTGCGCCTGCCCCTCCAGCCAGCACAACGTCGGCACCTCTATGCCCGCCGCACGACAAGCCGCAATCACCCGCGTCCCCTCGTCGACTTGGTGGCGCTGTCCATTAATCGTTAACTCAAGCATGG
>CAZZBA010000025.1:7502-23730 GCA_964652765.1 uncultured Victivallales bacterium
TGCCTTTTGTGGCTACTCCTTGTGTTGGGTTTTTCTGTTGGTGGTCTCAAACCCCGTCTCCACCTGCACCGCCCCCTCGACCGGACACGCCTGCCGGCAGGCATCGCAGCGGGTGCAGAGCGTGTCGTCGATCACATGCGTCTCGTGCGGGACCGACCGGATCGCGCCCTCGCCGCAGGCCTGTGCGCAGCGGGTGCAGCCGATGCATATTTCGGTGATCCGGTAGCGGATCAGGGCCTTGCACTGGAGCGCGGGGCAGCGGCCCTCCAGATGCGCCTCGTACTCCTCGCGGAAGTGGGTGAGCGTCGAGAGCACGGGATTGGGCGCGGTGCGCCCCAGTCCGCACAGGCTGCCCTCCTGCGTCACCAGCGCGAGATGCTCGAGTTCCGCCAGGTCGCCTGCCCGTCCCTTGCCGGTGCAGAGCCGGTCGAGGATCTCGAGCATGCGTTTGGTGCCGATGCGGCAGTAGGTGCATTTGCCGCAGGACTCGCGCTGGGTGAAGGTCAGGAAGTAATGCGCGATGGCGACCATGCAGTCATCCTGGTCCAGCACCACCATGCCGCCGGATCCCATGATCGCCCCGGCCGCCGTCAGCGCCTCGTAATCGACAGGGGCGTCCGCCAGCCGGGCAGGCACGCAACCGCCCGAGGGACCGCCGACCTGCACGGCCTTGAAGGCCTTGCCGCCGGGAACCCCGCCGCCGATCTCCTCGACGATCTGCCGCAGGGGCATGCCCATCGGCACCTCAATCAGGCCGCCGCGCGTGATCTTGCCCGCCAGCGCGAATGCCTTGGTCCCCTTGCTGCCCGCTGTGCCGAGCTGGGCAAAGGCCGCGGGGCCGTGGCGCAGGATCCAGGGAACCAGGCCGTAGGTCTCGACGTTGTTCACGAGCGTGGGCTTGCCGAACAGGCCGCTCTCGGCAGGGAATGGCGGACGGAAACGCGGCATGCCGCGGTGCCCCTCGATCGCCTGGATCAGCGCGCTTTCCTCGCCGCAGACAAACGCGCCAGCCCCTTCGACCACTTCCAGGTGCAGGGCGAAATCCGTGTCAAGAATCCGCTCGCCAAGCAGTCCGCGCGCCTCGCACTGGGCGATCGCCTCGCGCAGGCGCTGCGCGGCCAGCGGGTATTCGCTGCGGATGTACAGGTAGCCGCGATGGGCGGCGATGGCGCAGGCGGCGATGAGCATGCCTTCGAGCACGCGGAAGGGAAAGGATTCGAGGATCATGCGGTCCATGAATGCCCCCGGGTCGCCTTCGTCCCCGTTGCAGATCAGGTAGCGCACCGGGTCGGCGGCATCATGCACGAGCTGCCACTTGCGGCCGGTAGGGAACCCCGCCCCGCCGCGCCCGCGCAAGCCGCTGTCACCGATCACGTCGATGATCGCCTGCGGGGTCAGCGTCTTCAGGCATTGTTCGAGGGCCTTGAAGCCATCCTTGGCGAGATAGTCATCAATGTCGGACGGGTTCATCTCGCCCGCGTGCTCGGTCACCAGCCGCTGCTGCCTGCCGGCGTAGCAGGCGTCCGGTCCGCTGCGCAGATCGACGGCGTAGCGGGTGACCGGCTCGCCGGCCGTCCCGGCCAGCAGCAGGTGCTCGAGCAGGCGGTTGACGGCGGCCTTGACGCGCGTGGCGACCGGAGCCGGACGGAAATGACGCAGCAGGATGGCGTCGACTGCCCCGGGTTGCACGAGCCCGTAGTGGAAGCGCGTCCCGTCCGCCAGTGCCACCTCGACCAGCGGGGTCTGATAGGAGATCCCGCTACAGCCGACGGCCTTGAGTGTGACCGGCAGGGCCAGCCGCCGGATGGCGTCGGCCAGGGCGGTGTGCGTCTTCATCGATCCGCCCGCGACGCAGCTCGAACACAGGCAGAGGCGCACCTCGCCCAGTGAGGTATCTGCCGTGTGCGCGTGTTCGGCACCCAGCCGCGTCTGCTTCTGCGCCTCCAGGAAGTCGGCCAGCACGGTGCCGACCTTGCCGGGCTCGACAAACCCGTAGGTGACGTCGTCGATCTGCACGGCGGGTGCGAGCATGCAGCAGCCCAGGCAGGCGACCTTCTCGATGGTAAAGAGTTTTTCGCTGTCGGTGTCATCGGTCTCCGCGATGCCGAGATGCTGTCGGAAGGCCTTGTACACGCCCTCCGCGCCCTTGACGTGGCAGGCGGTACCGATGCAGACCCTGACCGTGTGCCGTCCGGCCGGGCGGTGACGGAACTGCGCGTAGAAGGTGGACACGCCAGCGACGCTGGCGGCGGAAATCCCAGTCTGCTGCGGGATGCGGCGCAGGGCCGCCTCGGGCAGATAGTTGAAGCGCTCCTGGATCGCGCTGAGGATCGGGATCAGGTCCTGCTGGCGGCGGCCGGTCGCGGCGATGATCCGGTCCACCTCGGAAAGGTCGATCGTCTCGGCGGTTTCTGTGTGGCCGTCATTCATGCTGTCACTCCCTCCCGATCGCGTAGAGGGCCTTGTCCGTGCGCAGGTAGATGCGTCCGCCCGTGATGGCGGGGCTTGCATCGACGTTGTCGGCCAGTTCACCCTTGCCGAGTACCGCGAAGTCGCTGTCGGGATCGGCGTCGACGACCAGGCTCGATGCGTCGCCGAAGAGGTAAAGCCGCCCGCTGTCGGCGGCGGGCGAGGCGTAGCCGGCGAAAACGTCGACTTCCGCCTGCTTGACAACCTCGCCGGTCTCCATGTTCACGCAGGTGAGGACGGACTCGTAGAACTGGAACAGGTGTCTGCCGTCGGAGACCATGCTCGCGCCGTCGGCGAAGCCGTGGCGTTCGGGCAGTTCCTCCAGGCTCCACAAGCGGCTGCCGTCGGCCAGCGAGAGGGCGTAGATGCCGCTGTTCTGGCAGTTGACGAAGATGCGTCCGTCCACGTGGACGGGCGAGGGGCCGACCGCGTAATCCGGTTTCTTGCGCAAGACCTTCTGCGACCAGGCAACCGCCCCGGTCGCGGCGTCCCAGGCGGTGACGTCGGGATCCGACAGCAGCACGACGAGGGCGCGGCCGTCGGCGGTACGCGCCAGGATCGGCGAGGCCCAGGAGGGCGTCTGCCGCGCGGTCTTCCAGATCTCGCGGCCGGTGGCTGCCTCGTAGCGGGCGATGAAGCGCTCGTCGCCCTCGAAGACGACGATCACACTGCCCTCATAGGTCAGCAGCGCATTATCCAAGCCGAACTTGTTGGCGGCGGTCTGGGCGGGCACCTGGTTCCATTGCAACGCGCCGGTTTCCAGATCCAGCGCCACAAGCTGACCGTTGGAGAAGATCGCGAATACCTGGCGGTCGGTGACCGCGGGCGTGGCCCCGGCAAAGACCAGCGTGTTCCAGCGGTCATCCATGGTGTCGGGCTGATAGTCGGGTGTGGCCTCGGTATGCGCGGGGATGGTAGTGGTCCACAACCGCTCGCCGGAATCGGCGTGTACGCAATAGACCTCGCGGCGTCCGGCATCGGCCCCGAGGACGATCACGCGGCTGCCGGACACGACCGGACTGGCCCAGCCGGGCAGCTCCAGCTCATGCCGCCAGCGGATGTTGCGGTTCTCCTCCTCGCTCCACTCCAGCGGCAGATTGCCATACGCCGTCAGCCCGGATCCGCCAACACCGCGGAACGTCGGCGACCAGCCGCTGCGTGTCGCGGCCTCGGGTGTCGGGTGTCGGGTGTCGGTGTTTTCGGAGACGTTCGTGAGTGTGTGGGTCTGTGGGTGTGTGAGTTTAACAAGTTGGGAGGTGGGCGTTGGATGTTGGATGTCGGGTGTTGCAGCTATTTCGACTTTCGACTTTCGATTTTCGACTTTTCTCTCCAGCGGGGACGACGACGAGAACGCCGCCACGGTGGCGATTGCCGCCAGCAGCACGGCCCCGCCTGCCAGTGCCGCGCGCGCCTTTTTGGCTTCCAGCGCCTGCATGCCGTCGCAGCGGGGCGGTGCCGGGGCAATCGCCGGCTTGCGCACTACCGTCCGCAGTCCCCAGGCTCCGATGGCCAGGATCGCGCTGCCCAGCGTCAGCCAGCCGCCGGTACGCACCCGCTGCTGCAGGGTGAAATACTGCTGCCGCGCGGCCAGGTCCGCCGCCCGCAGCGCCGTCTTGGTGACGTCGTCACGAGCGCCGTCGGCGTAGCGTGCGCGCAGATCCAGCAGCGCGTCGGCATTCAGCGGATCGGTTATCCGCCACTGCCGGTGCGTCAATGTCGTGAGGCTGCCGATCACCACGGTGAATACGGCGGCGACCAGGCAGAGGCCAAGCAGCGCATCGGCAAGTGGCCCGCGCCAGGAGGCAGGATGAGGGTCAGGCATCAGCCGCCTCCTGTCTGCTGCCGCGCGGCGGTGGCTTTACCGGGCAGGCGCTGAAGCAGCGCGTGCAGCTTAGGCATTGGCCGCGGTCGGGCACGTAATCGCGTCGCGTGCGCCGGATGGCGAGGCTGAGCAGACTGGTCGCGAACACCAGTCCTGTGAACGCGCCGAACCAGCCACCGCCCGTCTTCAGGCGCTGGCGGATCGCCAGGGCGCGTTCATACAACCGGGCGGGCTCCTCCCGCGAGCGCCGGAAGCCGTCGACCTCCACCGAGATCGGGGCGTCGGGTTTTCCCTCGGCCACCCGGACCTGTTCGGCCAGGTTCACCGTATCCGCGAAACGCGAGAGCGGCATGGCCAGCCGGGAGCCTAGCCAGCCGCCACCCCCGATCAGCAGCGGGGCGAGCGCGAGCAGCAGCAGGAGCCGGCGCATGGCCGCATTGCGCGGTTCGGGCGGGGTCGCCGGTGTCGGCGCCAGGATGGCATCGTACGGGCAGGAGTCCTCGCACAGGCGGCATTGCACACAGGCGGCGGGGGTGATGCTGACGTGCCGCCGCGCCACACGCGAACAGAGGCCGAGCAGCGCGCCGTAGGGACAGAGGAAACGGCAGTAGGGCCGTCCGATCACCGTGCCGATGGCCAGCAGCGCCACGCCGAAGATCATGATCGGGAAGGGACCGCCCAGTCGGTAGATGCCGATGAACGGGTCGTAGCGGCAGATCAGGTAGCCGCCGCCTGAAGCCGCCATGACAACCGCCAGCGCCAGATAGAGCCAGGGCAGCAGCTCAAGTGGGCGGCTGATGTGCAGTGGTATCCGTCGCGGCCGGATCACCACCAGCTCCTGTAGCACGCCCAGCGGGCAGACTGCCGCGCAGAACGTGCGGCCGAAGAAGAGTGTGGACACCAGTGGCAGGGCGAACACGAGCACGACGCTCAGTGGTACCGTGTAGCCGCGACCGGCGATCGCCTCGGCCATGTTCTGGACCGAGCCCACCGGGCAGATGCAGCCGAGGCGGTAGAAGCCGAAGTACAGCGCCGAGAAGATCGCCAGTGCCACCATCCAACGTCGCGAGCGCAATCGCAGGGCAATGAAGCTGGCGGCACACAGGGCGAGCAGCAGGACGCCGACGTCGACATACTCCATGTGCCCCGGCCTGGGCGCGGGCTGGTCGGTCAGTGGCGGCTGGTGACCCGTCTCGGTAAACGTCGGACGCAACCGGGCCAGGCTGCCGCCTTCCGCCAGGGCGGCCGCCGGGGACAGTGCGGCCGAACACGCGAGAACGCGAGGAATGTGCTTGCGACATGTCATCATGTAAGTCCCTCGTTTCCGGTGTCGTGACCATGACGGCCGATGCCGCCTGAAGGAGGAACTACAAACGTTTTCGATACCCCAATGTTCGTAGTCCCGCCTTCAGGCGGCCCACCCAGCAAAGCCCCGGCTTCACGCCCGTTCCCCTGCTTGCCCTTGAGTATGTAAGGCGACCCCGCCGGTACGCGCACGAAGGCGGATGCCGGGCAGGCGCGCGCGATGGCGCATTCGTTGCAGTTCACGCAGCGGTCATGCCGCACCTGCAGGAACAGCGAGCCGTTGCCGAAGGCGGTGCAGCCCTTGACGCAAAGCCCGCAGCCGATGCACTTGGCCTCGTCCACGTCATACTTGTAGAACGGGTTCTCGATGTATGTCCGGCTGATGGCCGCCGTCGGGCAGAGCTGGTGCTCGGCGGCGGTGTCGGTCTCCTGCGTGTAGGACTGGTGATAGCCGCCGCAGAGGTCGCAGTACCAGCAGAGGTCATAGGCATGCACGCATTTCACGGCGGAGGGGGAGAGCACGCATTCGGTGGCGCACAGGCCGCACTGGGTGCATTTGCGGGGATCGATCTGCCAGACGGTTTCGGTCCGGTCCGAACGGCGCAGGGCCGCCGCCGCCACCGAGGCGATGGAAAGCCCGGCCAGGCCGGCCATCGCTTTGCGCAGGAAGCCGCGACGAGCCTCGTCACGGGCGGGTACCGCCGCCTGGCTGGTCTTGCGGTTGTTCATGAAGCAAAATCCTCACCGGCCTGTTTGGCCGACAACGCCGCCGGCAGTCCGCAGTCGCGGAACACTCGGCACTGGCAGCAGACGCTCTTGTTGACGCAGCTCTGGCGCGACCGGTCGAATCCATTGCGTCCGCCGACGGCCCGCCATCCGGCCGCACCGATGCCCGCCAGCAGGCCGCCGCGAAAGACGGTCCGCAGGAAGTCAGCGCGTGTTATTGGTTTGTTGTTCAAGTCACTCTCTCCTAGCCGGTAACTTCACTCGGTTGAAGTCAGATTAAGGCGAAAGATTAGGGCGAAAGATAAAGGTTTTATGTGCTTCCCCCTAATCTTTTGCCTTAATCTTTCGCCCTAATCTTCTCCCGTTCCATTACATCCTCCCGAAAACCGAGCATAAGCTTTTGTGTATTCTGTGCCTTCTGTGGTTAACTATCGCTTTGCTTCCGCTCAAACACCCGGATCTGCCGCCGCATCGGGTCGAGCACCATCATCCGCCCCTCAGCATCGGCAGCAACATTCAGGTGCGGGGTCTGCGGATCGAATGCGTCCGGGCCGGCCACCAGTCCGACGAGACTACCATCGGGGCGGACGATCTTGATACGCAGGATGTGTTTTTCGCTGACCAGCAGGTTGCCGTCGGGCAGCACGGCAACGGAAACCGGGTTGCAGCAGCCGGAAAACCCGTCGAGGTCGCGCCCTTCGCGGCTCCACTGCGCGAGCATCTGGCCTTCGGCGCTGTAGTGCCGCAGCTCGCGCGCGCCGGGATTGGCGACCCAGAATGTGCCGCCGGGCGTGGCCGCCACGCCCAGTACCGGACTGGAGAAAACCGTGAAGCCGCGGTGCTGTTCAAGGATCTCGCCATCGGTGGCGCGATAGCGGTAAAGCGAAGCATGGCGCCGGTCGGTGACGAAGGCGAAATCGCCAGCCACGGCGATTTCCGAAAGCAATGCCCCCGCCGCCGGTACCGGCCACCGCGCCAGCGGTTCGCCCGTCGCGCTGAAGGTTTCGACATGGTCATCCACGCCGACATACACGGTGCCGTCCGCGCCGACAGCGACGCAACGCGGGGTGCCGTCAATGGCTAGGGCAACATCGCCAGCGGCCCCGTCGGGCTGCAGCGTGACCAGTCGTCCATCGCCGACCACGTAAAGCCGGCTGTCGGGGCCTGTGCAGAAATTCAGTGGTTCCGCCAGGGGGACGGGAATCGGCTCGACTTCCGTCGCGATGCTCAGGGCGGGATCTGTCTGTAGGAACCGCTCGCTGTCGAACGCGAAACTCGCGCCCGGACCGCGCCGACCAGGCGCGACCTCGCGCCGCGATAGATGCCAGACACCGCCGCAGAGCAGTAACAGCAGCAAACCGAATGGCAATAGCCGTTGAAATAGTCTTTTTACGTTTTCTGAAATATTCATAATAAGTGTCTTAAACAAGTTCAATTGAAAGTAGGTCGTGGCACCCTTGCCCGACCGCTGAGCATAAGTTGCTTGGCTGGCGAAAGACCTTTGCTCAGATGGACAGGCAAGGGTGCCTGTCCTACTTTCGCTTCCTCAAGCTCCCCTCACTCACATACCCACACACTCACACCCAGGAAATCACCTACCTGTCCCCTTCCCGATGTCGAAGCATACCAGATTCTCGTAGTCACGCACAAACAGCAAACCGTCCACGATGGTCATCGGTCCCCACGCCTCGTGCCCGTCGAGCAGTTGCCATTCGCCCAGTTTGCGGCAGGCTGCAGTCGTGGCCTCGAACACGGCCAGCTTGCCGGTGTCGCCCATGACGTAGAACTTGCCATCGGCCAGCACATACGGTCCCCAGGCCTCGCGCTTGCCGGGGGCGCTGAACTCGGTGTCCTGGCCCGAGGCCCATGCGAAGGAGCCGCCGTCGGCATCGGGTTGCACACAGACGAATTCGAGCCGGTGCTGGCGGGCGTTGTTGGATTGGATGCCGAAAAGGTGTCCCTGGTGATAGATGGGTGTCTGCTGGTAGGTGGAAAAACAGTCGCGCGACAGGCGCTTGCCGGAAAAATTGTAGATCTCCTCGATGGCGAATGTACCGTCCGGCGCGCGCCGAACCTGCAGCAGGGCCGAGCCGCCATCGTAGCCCGAGGTCAGGAAGACGCGGTCGCCGCTTAGCACCACCGGCGACGGCATCAGTACCGATGCGCTCCAGCGGTCGGTCTTCCAGAGGAGGAGTCCGGCATGGTCGCCCTCGGCCCCGACGGCGGCCACGCCGCCGACCGCCGGGTAGATGTACATGCGGACGCCGTCCACGGTCATGGGGGTGATGGACGCGTGCGACATGCGCCAGCCGTCGGGATTCGGCGCCTCCCAAAGCACGGCTCCGCTTTCGCAGTCCACCGCGATCATCAGCACGTTCGTGCCGGCGGGGGCGATGATCGCGCGGCCGTTCTCGATCAGCGGGCATTGCCCGGCGTACCAGCTCCCGCTCAGGTCGCGGGTGCCGTAGCGGGCCGGCAGGCTGATGCCCCAGCGCGCGTTGCCGGTGGGGGTGTCGACGCACATGACCTGCCCCATGGGCCCCATGGTGACGATGTAGCGGTCGGTCACGGCAGGCATGGTGCGGGTGATCCCGTGGTTGTTGGCGATGCGGATGCGGTAGCCTGAGTGCCAGACTTCCGTGCCGGTATGCAGGTCGAGGCAGCGCAGCAGGTCGCCGCGGCCCTCCTCGTGGTCCATGATATAGACGCGCCCGTCGAGCACGGTCGCCCCGGCATAGCCGGGTGTCAGCTTCAGTGCCCAGCGGCGCGGCGGGCCGGCGGGAGGAAAGGTGTCCGCCAGCGGGGTGTTTTGCGGACTTTGCCCGTTGAGCAGGGGGCCGCGGAACTGCGGCCAGGCGGCCGACGGCCTGGCAGGCGGGGCGTCCGTCGCCGTCCAGCGCAGCTCGCCAAAGACGAAGTCCTGCCCTGTGCGGCGTTGCGCGTCGGCCGCCTTGCGCCCATCCGGGTCATCCAGGCCGGGGAGGCCCGCCTGCAGGTCAAGCGCAGGGGGCTGCCGCAGCCAGAGCCCCGCCGCGCCCAGGGCGAGTGCGGATGAAAGGGCAACGCTGATGGAAAAGGCGTATCTCATGTCGTCAGGCGAGTATGCAACAACCCCCTTTGTGCCGACAAGGTTATTATCGTCGGCAGACAGGGTGGCGCCTGCGGCGGAGGACGGGGAGCAGGAAGACGACGGGGAGCAGGAGCAGCATGGGCGGGGCCGGGGATTCGATGAATTCATCGAACTCGAGTTTGCTGTCGGCCTTGAGCGACTTCGCCTCTGCCCGTTGCAGCATGTCCCATTGGGCGCTGTTCTCGACCACGATGTAGGCGGTCGTGGGCAGGAGGATGCCGCTGGCGCGGCTACGGGCGAGCAGTTCGGGGCGGGCGGAATCGGCGCTGAACGGGTTGAATTGCGTCTGCTCCCATGTCCGCATCAGCCCCAGTCCCTGTGCGGTCAGGCTATCGCCGGGTAGCGACTGCATGCGCTCAAGCGGGCGGAAGCCGCCGGTAGTAATGTCATAGCATTCCGGGGATGCATCGGCGGGCAGCCGTACCACGCTGGCACGGTCTGCCGGGCAGGTCGCGTAGGTGGTGCCCGCGCGCAGCAGGATGGATGGCCGGGGCGGGGGGATGGCGGATACGACGCGAGTCGGCGCCCCGCGGAACGGATAGGCATCAAACTGCCCGTCGGGGCGGCCGGCGTAGTAGTCGCCCATGTCGGGGGCGATGTCCGCGAAGGGACCGAAGCCGTCCTCCTCGCGCAGGAGCGGCGAGTCGGCGGCTTTGACGATCACGAAGACCGGGACCATCGGGAGGTTGTCGTCGCCGATCTCCGGGTTGTCGCGCAGGCTGAGCAGGGCGCTCTTGATCGCGCGCTCAGGGCACAAAGCCCCGCGGAACGGCAGTCTGCCCTCGAACGCGACGATGACGCTGGCGGCGTCCGCGAGCGGGACCGGAGCGGATGTGATCAGCGTGAATTCGTAGTTGGCCAGCGTGATCTGGCAGCGGTCAATCCCGGGGACTTGCGCCCTGATGCGTTCTATCCGTTCCGCGAATCCGGCGTAGGCGGACGCCGCCCGTTCGGAACAATCCACGATAAAGTGGATGTAGGGTGCGCGCGTGACCGCCGGTAGCGCGGCGGCGGTGGCTGCCGGGATCAGCAGGGTGGTCGCGCTGGTATCGATCACCCTCGGCTGGTTGCTTTCTTTGTCTTCAGTCTTCAGTCTTCGGTCTTCAGTCTGTCTCCCTGTTGTATTGACCTCGCGGTGCAGGAAAACCGTCGGTTGCGCGGGCGTTGGCGATTCGAGGTCGATCACCCTTTCGCCGATCTGCACGCGCGGTGACATGCCCGTCGGATAGCTGAAGGCGATTTCCGTGGTGCGCGTCTCGGCGGCGGCGAAGGGGAAGACGCTCAGGCGCACGGTGTCCTCGCCGGCATAGACCAGCATGCCGGGATCGCGGCGGGTCTGGTCGCGGATCATGTGATAGACCCACATGGCTGCTTTCTTTTCAAAGATCCGTCCGGGCACGCGCTCCTCGCCGATATGCAGCCAGTAGCCAGTGATGAACACGCCGACAGGCAAGGTGATATCGGTCACGTATTCAGCGCCCTCGCTGCTATTGTTCTGCAGGGTCAGGGCTAGCGTCGTGGTCGTGGTGTCGCCCGCGGCGGCGGTATGGCATTCGGTGCCGGTGAGTTGAACGCTGCGCGGCGTGGTCCGGACGCGGTTCTGGTTGCGCTCGCGCCGCCGTGCCGAGGCCGGATTGAAGATGTCCGTGAACATCCCGTCTGGTTTTTCACGCTCGGAAGGTTTTCCGAAGAACAGGATTTCCATGTGCTCGATCTTGCGGTCCGGCAGGATCATGCCGTCCAGCACGAGGGCATCGTAGCCGTCGGTGATGAACGGCATGTAGATGCCGTACTTGATATCGTGCAGGCGGTTCAAGGTCCGCTTCAGGGCGGGGCGGTTGACTTGGACGAGCCCCGATGCGTAATCAGGTCGGTAGGCGGCGTCGAGCGCGCGGGTGAGTGCCTGCCTGTCAAGTAGCGCGCGTCCCGTGAGCGCCAGGGGGATCAGGGCGGCGCAGGCCACGAACAGGGCCAGCACGCGGACGGTTCCGAGTCGTGCCCGGATTATGGCGCCTTCCTCGATCAGCGTGCGCGTATGCACGATGAACAGCAGGGTGGGGGCCAGGATCAGGAAGCCCGCTCCAGCGGCAATCATCGCCGGCAGCGAGAGTGGCAGGAAAGGCAGGAAGACGACGAAGAAATAGAGCGAGAACGGGTAGGTCATGCAACGCAGGGCCCACACGAGCGTGCTGCGTCCTTGCCGGTCCGTGAACGGCAGCAGGAGCAGCAGGGCGTTCAGGCAGGTCAGCACATAGACGGACTGCGATTGGAAATCATAGGGGAATGGGATCTTGCGGTTCAGCAGCAGTCCGCCGATCGGGGCC
Source organism: uncultured Victivallales bacterium (assembly GCA_964652765.1). Classification (GTDB taxonomy): domain Bacteria; phylum Verrucomicrobiota; class Kiritimatiellia; order UBA8416; family UBA8416; genus UBA8416. The sequence continues at coordinate 19,279 of CAZZBA010000025.1, forward strand.
ACCAGACCGGCGGTAAAGAGCATCACCGGACGGCCCCAGCTTACGGCTGCGAGTCCGGTGTAGGCATAGGTCAGGATGCGCAGGAAGGCAATCAGCAGGATCACCGTCGACCCCACGGCCAGCGTCAGGATCACCCAGACCGCCGGATCCACAAAGCGCCAGAGGGAATCGAAGACGCGCAGTCCGACATACCAGCCCAGCGGAATCGCGACCACGGCGGCCAGGGACGCGCCGACATCCGCCGCCTTGCCGAGACGGGCCGGGAAACACGCCAGGCGCAGTCCGGCATAGAACAGGGCGGGCATGATCAAGGCATACTGGTAGTAGAGGATCTGCGAGCCCGGCAGCATCCAGTCGGCGATGGTGGCCGGGATGAGGCGCTCGAAATTGGCGGTGAAGAGCCACAGGTAGCCGATTCCCGCCAGCAGGATCACGGCGCAAAGGGCAAGGGGTACCGGACGCTTCAGCCAGCGCAGCACGGCCCAGCCTGCGGCCCCGGCCAGCAGCAGGGCGGCCTGGTACAGGCCGATCCACAGCACGTGTTGAAGTTGTTCGGGATTCATCTCGCCATGCACAATCCGCCAGGCGCGCCCATTGAGCAGGAGCAGCAGGAGTTGCGGCACCAGCAGGAACCATAGCAGCATACGGGGATGTTTCATTGTCTCATTCACGTTCTTGATCATCACGTAACCTCCGGTTTATGTTAGTCGTATGGAATTGTGTTTGTGATTGGAAACGGTAGGACTTGTCAGGCGTCCGTGCGGAACGCCGGGCGCATGCGGTCGATTTCGGATTGCGTGACGCCATGTGCGCGTGCCACTTTCTGCCACTCCGTAACTGCACGGATGATCTGTCTGAGACGCGTATCACGCGCGTTGGGCGAGAGTCGGAAAAATGGCGCGACCTCACGCACGAGGTCGAGGTTGAGCGCATTGCTCGTTTCGCTGATATTCAACGCGAGCCCATCCCCCCATGGCTGTGGATTTAGATCATAGACAGGGGATAGTCGCCAGCCCTGGTTGCGCAGTAAAAAACCGTGGTTGCGCAGATGATCATCGGTATTGCTCACACATACACTGAACGCAATCCGCATCCATAGCTGTTCCAGATCGCTGTCAGCATCCTCGCTGATTCGGACTATCAGATCAACGAGGTCAAGATAGCTCACGCCTGTCTTTGCACCCGCGCCGTCCTGGTAACCAAGTAGATTCAATGCAGATGCAAAATGGATGCGCTGATGCCCCATACGATCAAATCGCCGGACCATGAATGTGTGCCCGAATTTCGAGAATTGCTCCGTCCGGGCATTTACTGTTTCCAGTCCGGCGTCTTTCGCGAGGTGGTAAACCACGGCTTCCCATCTGCCGATATCGGTCTCGTCGCTTTGCCTGGGGAATTTGGCAATCCATAGATTGCCAGCGGTATCCATGACGTTGGCCTTCGGTCTGGTACCGCCAAGCGAGGTTCCGGGCGCTAATAGCAGGGTCAGCCATTGGCGGGATGCCGGATCATCCGGTTCCGCCGCTTCAATCTGCCGTGCCGCCTGCTCCAGATTCCGCAGTGCAGTCAATGGAGGGGCGGCAAGATCGCCATCATCACAACAAAACGGACCGTCCGGATCGGTCTTGAAGCGGATGGCCCCCATACGCCCGGCATCATGCACTTCAAGCAGGTAGTCGGAATCGCTAAACGTCCGTTCTCCCCGGCCTTCAGCGCGTGCGCGCAACGCCTCGCGCCGGTGAATGAGAATACGGCCCCACCGATCCGGTGCCGAATCCAGGAAAAGCCCGAATGCCGATTCCGCATATTGCGGTCCGGACGAGAAATACAACTTCGGGTCAAGCAACACCGGCTCGCCGCGCTTGAGCCAAACGGGATCATAAGCGAACGACATCACTTCCTTGCCCCGCACGTTGTCAATGCGGGCCACGCCGATCAGCTGCGGGCCATCGAGCCCCGCCCAGTCAGCATATATATGAATCGACTTCGGATGCTTCATGATAGGGTTCCACGCTTCGGTGCCCTTTTGCGGGTTCCTAGATCCAGATCCTGCAGGCGCCTGCCAAACTCGTCATCGGCGGCAAGTGTCGCAAACCCCTGTTCCAGCCCTAGCACATGAAGCACCATGAAAAAACTGCCGATTGCCACCGACGGGGTTCCTGTCTCTATCTTATGAAGCGTAACGCGGCTGATCCCTGCACGTTCAGCAACCATCTCCGCGCTGAGCCGCCGTCGTAAGCGTGCCAGTCGCAGATTCTCTCCAAGCTGCGACATCAGTCGGCGATGTTTAGGCAGAAGTGTAATACTCTTTTTCATAATAGTTAATAAAATAGACAATAAACCGATTATTGTAAATTAAATAATACGTTATAGTGCCAGGTTCATGCACGATTGCCGATAGCGGCTTTGAATGACAGGCTCAGGCGTGGGTCCGATAGCAAGCGGCGAAGATAGCTTGCTGCCAGATCGTGCGCTTTCTCGAACGCGTGGTTTTCTTCCGGTGGAGGCGCAGGAATGGACGGCAGGTTCTGCGGCAGGGATCCGTCGCTGCGCGGGTGCAATGCCATGGGCGACATGTCATACACCGGGGCAAGCGGGCAGGGCCAGTCGGGTTCCAGATGCAGGCTGATGTTGCCGTAGTGCATGTCGGTGTTGCCAATGCACTGTCCGAACCACCAGAGCACACGCAGGCGTTCTGCCGATGTCGCGTCGAGAAATCCATCCTGTTCCAAGCGGCGGGCTGCCTGATGCCACGGGCTGGTAAGATCACCGTAATAAGCGGCGTCGAGCGCCAGCAGTGAAACCAGATGCCGCCTGCCGCCAGCCGGGGTCCGGTCAAACCGCATGGATTCCAGGTAACAGCGGTTCTGGTCATAGAGGATCTCCGTGCGGGCAGCAGGGATCCCCGCTGCCAGCAGGATTTCATCGGCCAGGGATTCGGCCACCAGCAGGTCGGCTTGCCGGGCTTGCGTTGGATCATTCATGTCTCCGCTGAATTTGACCATGACCGGACAAGCCCGTCCGGCGGCATCCTGTATGCGGGCCATGAACTTCGGCTGTTCCCCCGCAGCGGATGATCCCGGCCATTGCCCCTCCAGGACGGACGTGGCCAGAAGCGCGTACGCCTCCGTTCGCCCGCTCCTGGGGATCCCTGCGGATGCCGTTTGCAGGCGAGCCAAGGCCAGCATGTCCTCGCCAATGACGAAAGCCCCCGGAAGGTCGGAACCCTTGCGCAGCAAGACCGACAGAATATGTTCAGGCGTCCAAAGTCGCGGATCGGCCGGGACGTGGTACTCGGTGGAAGCGTAACGGGCAAAAAGCCGCCCGAGAAAGCCCTGTGGACGCAAGTCATCCAGGAACCAGGGCCAGCCGGGGTATACACCATCCGCGAAGAGCGGTACCCGCAGCGTGTTCCAGGGGTGCTGATGCAGCTCCACATGCCAGGCTCCGCCTTGCAGGGCGTGCAGCTCCGCCACACGGCTGGGCTCGCCTTCCGCGCTGATCTGATACAAAGGCCAGTGATTTCCAAAGCCCTCGAAACGCTGATGCAGGGCATAGCGCGTACGGCGCCCGCGACCCATGCGATGCACCCGCCCGGGCGGAAGGACCGCCAACGCACGCGATAGTGTCGGCTGGCTGATTCCCAGGGCTCCTGCCAATTCAGATGCCGAGCAGATTCCCCGCCGGTAGAATTCGCGTTCCAGTTCAAGTGTGTGCATATTCATGAATAGAATAAATAATCAATTAACCCTTATAAATAAAGCATAAAACAGAATATATGAATAGATTATGAATAGATTATTTAAGATCGGTCGGCTTGCCGTCCTCCGGATGGCGTACCACTGCCCATTCGGCGATCGCGTAGGTGCCGACGAGGGCGCACAAGAAAACTAGGACCCCGACACACAAATGTACGCCCGCCCACATCGAGGATGGCAGGATCCGAGCGTGATCCGGCAGGTATTAACCAGTACCGTCAGTGCGTAGGCTGAGAGCGCGGTCATGATCACCGCGGCGGCGGTGAGTTGGCTGTAGCGATGGGCGAGCCCGAGGCCCATCGCCGCCAGCAGTACGAAGAAGCTGAAGCCGCTGCAGTCCGGTGAGATCCAGACTGGCAGGGTGGCGTGGGTAATCATGTGGCCCTGGTCCACCGGCACACACGCGGCCCCGAGGAACAGCGCCGAAAGCCGGGCGGCGGGATAGGCGAACACGGCCAGGCGGAACCCGGGAGCCAGGACCGTCAAGGGCGACAAGGCCAGGATCACCGTGAGCGTGATCAGCGTTGCCTGCTGTGAACGGGATGGTTTCATGATAAGGCACCGGTGTTGTTGTCTGGGATTGCACACCTCTTCGCATAATTGGCAAGATTCTGGCTTGTCGCCAGATAAATCGGTACATTCAGTATGCAGAACCCTTCCCCGCTGGATACCAAACCAAGCGGGGCGGCGCTGA
>CAZZBA010000026.1:0-10953 GCA_964652765.1 uncultured Victivallales bacterium
CACCCCTGCATCCGCGGGGGACGGCAACCGCCCCGAATCCATTTCCCACACGAAAGGATCTGCTACGGTAGCAGTATTATAGGTGTGTCCCTAGTCTTACACCTAGTCTTACACGTACATCTGCCGCGTATGCAGGTCGATTCCGCAGTTGTATTTTGTCGTCGTTGTGTAATACTTCATCCCAGCCTCCTTACGTTAAGTTGCCAATTGGACGCCGCCTTCGGGTGGCCAGCCGAATTGCTTGGCCAGTAAGGAGGCACTACTTTCAACTTACGAAATGATCCGTCCCAACTGAAGGACTTAGATGAGTATCAAGGCAGTGGAGCCAACGATCATACGTGGCTCACTTTTGACGTTGGCAATATGAGATGAAACGAAAATACGCAATCCTTATTCTGATTCTCCCTACACTCGCAGCACTGTCGCTTCTTTTCTGGTCACTGGGCCTTCCCCTCATCGCCTGCCTGTGCGAGCATAGCACCAGTCTGAAGGAGTACTGGGAGTTCATAGTCTTCGCCCACGTCTGCATCTTCATGTTTGGAATCCCCGCCTATGCGTGGATTCCATCTGCACTTGCGGGGTTTGGAGTCGGCGCATGGTTCCTCCTTTCTGCTCAGTCACAGAACCGAGGATGGTGCGGCATCGCAATCGGCGTCATTTTGTCGTTGTTGCCGATTGTCCTGTTGTGCCTGGCACCAGTGTTTGGGGATTACCGAGGACCATAAAGGAGTTGCCAACAACAGCCTATTTCAAAACCACCGCTCCGCTCTGATTTTGAAAAGGGAGAGGCACACGTTCGGTGTCCTTCTCCAGCAGGCCAAGGCTGGAGCGCGCGACATGGGCAAGGTTCTTTTCCGTCCGGTTACATTACCGACAGTCATACCGTTTTCTCCTCAAATGCCACGGCTTACAACGCTGCGGATGGCGTGGAATCCGTCCCTCCATCAATTCAGTTCTCCTGGCTCACCTCAGGTTCACCCCCCAGTTGCAGGGGTATGTGCAACGCCCACACTCACACACCGAAACACTCACGCACACGGAGATGTAGCGAGGGGGCGTCGAGGGAAGGGACGGCCCAGTGGCGCGAGGGACGGCAGCCGGGGATCCAGACGACCTTGCCGCCGATGGTGAAGACCGGGATGCGGTCGCGCTGTGTGGCGGGAATCTTGGCGTCGGTCAGGATGTCCTGCACCTTGCGCTCTCCCGGCATCCCGATCATGGCGATGCGGTCGCCCGGCTGGCGGGCACGCACGATGATGCGCGGCGGTGTCGCGGCATCATACCGGATATGGACCTGGGCGGGATAGCTGCCGGGGATGGCGGACGGTTCGCGGGTAAACCCGCTGGTCAGTTGAACCTCGACCTCGCCGCCGAATCCCGTTAGCGGTGTGACGCCCGGAATGGCAAGCTCGACGGCCTCGATGGGAGCCGCATCGTCAGCGGCCTTTAACACCAGCCGTCGCAGGCGGTCATACTCATGCCGGATTTCAAGGGTTGGCGACACGCGGATGCAACCGCCGCCATCGGTCTCGCGGGCCAGGACGTCAATCCGCTCGACCAGGTCGAAGCGGACCTGCTGCGGCGGGCCTGCATCACGCAGCCACGAGGTGAGCAAGCGGCGGCGCAGCGCCAGTGGCAGCGGCCGGAAAGGTTCCAGCCACAGGATGTCGCTGGCATCGTCCGGATTCACGGTTGCACGCTGCGCGGCGGCGAGTTCATCCAGCAGTTGATGCTCCGCATACAGCACGTCGGCCGCGCGGGCGAGGGCTTCGGTGGCCTGCGGATTCAGCCATTCCTTCAGCAGGGGCAGGATGCGGTGGCGTACGGCGTTGCGACGGTACGCGGTGTCGAGGTTCGAGGCGTCCTCGCGCCAGTCCTGGCCGATGGACTGCAGGTAGTCCTCGATGTCGCGGCGCGTGATGTGCAGCAGCGGCCGCACGAGGCGGCAGCCCTTGATGACGGTATCCGGCGGAATCCCGCCGAGCGCGGACGGACCGGCCCCGCGGCAGAGATTCAGCAGCAGCGTCTCGGCCTGGTCGTCGCGTGTATGCGCAGTCAGGATGGCGGTGGCACCGAGCTGATGCGCCATGCGCCGCAGGAAGTCATAACGCATCTCGCGGGCCTGCATCTCGATCGAGCATTGTTCGGCGCGGGCGGCAGAGGGTACATCGACGCGTTCAACATGCATGTCGATGGCAAGGCGGTTGCAGAGTGCCTGTACGAACGCCGAATCACCGTCGGCCTCGGGCCGGATGCCGTGGTGCAGATGCGCGGCGACGAGGACCAGCGACCGCTGTTCCGCGATGTCGGCCAGCGCTCGCAGCATGGCGACCGAATCCGCCCCGCCCGAGACGGCGGCCAGCAGCACGGTTCCCGGTGCCGCCAGTCCAGCACGGTCCAGGGCCGCCAGTACCCGATCATGAAATTCGCACCTGTTGCTCATGCGCCAAAACTACAGTGAATCCTCCATGAAATCACGCCATTTCGGTGTTCGAGCCAGTTGTTGATTTTTACCGGGGCGGATGGTATAAATGCGGACTGATTTCGCGATTTGATGGATTGTTAACCAATAGGCAACCGGAGGATGAGGACATGTCGACACGGAAATTGAAATTCAAGACCGAACTGAACCAGTTGATGGACATCATCGTGCATTCGCTGTATTCGCACCGCGAGGTGTTCCTGCGCGAGCTGATCAGCAATGCCAGCGACGCGATCGACAAGCTGCGTTTCAATGCCCTGACCGATACCGCGCTCGCGGGTGACGACACGGAATGGCAGATCCGTCTGGTGCCCGACAAGAAAGCCGGGACGCTGACGATCTCGGACAACGGGATCGGTATGTCCGAGGAAACCGTGATCAGCGAGCTGGGCACGATCGCCCGCTCGGGCACGAAGGCGTTCCTGGAAACCGCCAGGGAAGCCAAGGGCAAGGCCACGCCTGACCTGATCGGCCAGTTCGGCGTCGGCTTCTATTCCGCGTTCATGGTGGCCGATCTCGTGACCGTGGTCTCCCGCGCGGCCGGTGCGGAGGCGGCGGTCTGCTGGGAATCGACCGGCCAGGGCGAGTTCACCGTGAAGGAGGCGGAGCGGACCACGCGCGGGACGGACATCACCCTGCACCTGCGCGAGGATGCGAAGGATTACCTGGAGGGCTGGGAGCTGCGCAACCTGGTCAAGCGTTTTTCGGACTTCGTCGAGCACCCGATCATGCTGGTGACCGAGGAGGAGAAGGACGGCAAGACCGAGACCAAGGAGGAGACCGTCAACAGCCGCAAGGCGATCTGGCTGCGTTCCAAGGATGAACTCAAGGATGAGGACTACGCGACCTTCTACAAGCACATCTCGCACGACTTCGCCGATCCGCTGCACACGATCCACTACAGCGCGGAAGGCACGCTTGAGTTCAAGGCGCTGCTGTTCATCCCGTCGCAGCGCCCGTTCGACTACTACATGGCCGAACCCAAGCCGCATCTGCACCTTTATGTCAACCGCGTCTATATCACCGATGCCTGCGAGAACCTGCTGCCGGTCTACCTGCGGTTCATCAAGGGCGTCGTGGACAGCTCCGACCTGCCGCTGAACGTCTCGCGCGAGATGCTGCAGGACAATCCCATGGTGCGCAAGATCCAGGCGAACCTGGTCAAGCGCCTGCTGGGTGCCTTCGAGGAACTCAAGACCAAGGATTACGACAAGTACTGCAAATTCTTTACCGCGTTCGGCGCCACGCTGAAGGAGGGCGTCACCCGCGACCACGCCAACCGCGAGAAGCTGGCCGAGCTGGTGCTCTTCCAGTCGACCCGCACGGATGAGGGCAAGTACCTGTCGCTGGACGATTACGTCTCGCAGATGGGCGAGAGCCAGAAGGAGATCTTCTACCTTTGCGGCGACAGCGTCGATATGCTGCGGCACTCCCCGTACCTCGAGGTGTTCAAGTCGCGCGGGCAGGATGTGCTGCTGATGGACGAGCCGGTCGATCCGTTCTTTGCCGAGGCGCTGGGCGAGTACAAGGGCAAGACGCTCAAGGCGGTTGACCAGGGCAAGCTGGAGGAATCCGAGAGCGAGGCGATCGCGGAGGAGACGCGCAAGACTTTCGAGGCGCTGCTGAAGACGCTTTCCACCGGGATGGACGAGGTCAAGGAAGTGCGCCTGTCGGGACGGTTGCGCGAGAGCGCGGCCTGCCTGGTGGCGGACGAGGGCCAGATGAATGCCCAGATGGAGCGGATGATGAAGCAGTTCGGGGGCGGGGTGCCCGCCAGTCCGCGCATCCTGGAGCTCAACCCGGCCCACGAGGCGGTCAAGGCGCTGCTGGCCCTGCACGGCAAGGATCCAGCGTCGGCTGACGTGCTGGAACTGGGCCGCCTGTTCCTGGACCAGGCCACGATTGCCGAAGGCTCGAAGATCAAGGATCCATCGGCGTTTGCCCGCCGCATCAACCTGCTGATCGCCCGTATGGCGGGGTAGGCGGCGGACGGGGCGTTTTCCTTGCGGCTCGCCGAGGACGGCCCGCCCTACCCATTCTGATTGAAACACAGGAAGGTAGGGCGAGCCGTTTCATTTTGTTCGTTCAACAACCGACTGCCATTCAGCGGGTTGCACAACCTGTAGTGGGTGCAAAAAAAATAAAACGCCACCTGTGCGGTTTTTTGGTTGACCGCCCGGCGGCCGCAGGCGTAGTTTAACGCCCGGTTTACGTCGTTTTTTCCTTTCACCCCGCGTCATCAGCTGGCTTGTGACGCGACAGCACGTCGGAGGCGGTTATGTTCGATGGTTTTCGCAACCGGTTTGATTTCGTGGTTCCCTTTCGGCAGGACAAGATTGAACTGGCTGTGCAACGGGCGGTGGAGGCGGTAGCCCGTATCCAGGGTGAGCCGCCGAAGATGAATCTCGCTGCCGATGTGGCGGCAAAAGTGGTCAGGCAGCTTGATACGCCCGCGAGCGAATACTATGTCTCCAAGGACGAGAACGGATTGCGGATCCCGCGTATCGAGGATGTCCAGGACCTGGTCGAGATCGTGCTGGCCGAGTCGGGCGAGACACTGCTGGTGGCGACCTACAAGCGTTACCGCAAGAAGCGCGAGCTGGCCCGGCGGAGTATCCGGGTGCGCGGCGCCGGTGGCACCGGGGGTGGCGTCGATGTGACCGACGCCAGCCTGCTGCTGGTGGAGTCGGCCACGGGGAATATCACGCTGCCATGGGACCGCCGCCGGATCGTCAAGCAGATCATGGAGAAAACCGCGCTGACCACGGAAGTGGCGATCAGCGTCGCCAAGGCGGTCGAGAACCTGATCATCGAGAGCCACATCGGCACGGTCAACACGACCCTGATCCGTGAACTGGTCAACAATGAGCTGGCGGCGCGCGGCTACAAGGAGCAGTTGCGCGACCTTTCCGTCTACGGCGTGCCGAAGGACTTTGTCGAGCAGTTGATGTTCACCAAGTCGACCGAGAACAGCAACATCGTCAACAACAATGCCGAGGCGGTCAACCTCGGTATTGCCGAGCTGGTGCTCAAGCAGTGGGCACTGGATAATATCTTCTCTGTCGAGGTGAAGCGGGCGCACGATACGGGGGCCATCCACCTGCACGACCTCGGCTACCCGCATCGCGTATATTGCTCGTCTCACTCCATCGAGTACGTCAAGAAATACGGCCTGCAGGGACTGGTGAACCTGAATACCGAATCGAAGCCCGCGCGCACGGCATCGGTGCTCACCGGGCATCTGAACACGTTCCTGGCCTCGATGCAGGCCAACTACGCGGGGGCGCTCGGGATTGCCTACATCAACATGCTCTATGCGCCGTACCTGGAAGGCATGGACGACGCGCAATACCGCCAGGTGGCGCAGGAGCTGATCTTCAACGGCGCCCAGAACGCGTTCTCGCGCGGCGGCCAGACGCTGTTCCTCGACTTCAACATCCACACCGGGGTTCCGCGCTACATGGCGAAGGTGCCGGCGATCGGGCCGGGGGGCCGCTACCTGCTGCGCCTGGCCGACGGCAGCAAGGTGCCGCTGGAGGAGGAACTGCGCGAGGAGAAGGATGGCGGGGGGTATCCTCTGATGGATCTGTATGTGAGCGATGCCGCCGGACGCCGCCTGGTGCTGCGCGAGCGGTGCGCGGCCGACGGCGGGATCGAGTACGCAGCCGAGGTGGATGCGGCGGTGGCCGCGCGCGGCGAGGCCGTGGTGCGCTACGGCGATTACCGGACCGAGACCCGCCGGTTCTGCAAGGCATTGCTCGATGTGTGGGCGGCCGGGGACCGCAACGGCCGCATCTTCGAATTCCCGAAATGCGACTTCCACATCAGCGACGAGACCTTCAAGGATCCGGACCAGTACGAGCTGTTCATGGACGCCTGCCGTCTGGCGAGCCGCAACGGGTCGACTTACTTCATCTTCGACCGCGACGAAGTGACGCTCTCGGCCTGTTGCCGCCTGCGTACCACGATCAGCGACAGCCGGATGCTCACGCATCCCGAGTGCATGCGGTTCTGCGGCTTCCAGAACGTGACGATCAACATCCCGCAGGCGGCCTACCGCGCCTCGCGGCTGCAGGACGGCAACCTGCTGGAGAACTTCTACAACGAGATCGACCGGACCATGGACCTGGCGGTGGAGGCGCACCTGCAGAAGCAGGCGAAGACGGCGGTGATGATGTCATCGCCGGGGCACCCCCTGTGGCAGATCGGCAAGCTGGCCTGCGATGGCAAGCCGTATGTCGACCTGAAGAGCAGCACGTACATCCTGGGGCTGATCGGGGTCAACGATGCCGTCAATTTCCTGATCGGTCAGGAACTGCACGACAGCAAGGAGGCGATGCAGCTCGGGCTCAGGATCGTCGCGCACATGTTCGTCAAGACCCGCAAGCTCTCTCGCAAGCATAACCTGAAGTTCACGCTCGAGGAGTCGCCCGCCGAGAGCGCGGCGCGGCGCCTGGCCAAGACCGACCTGGTCTACTTCAACCGCGAGGCCAAACCGGTTGTCAAGGGCGAGGACGAGGATACTGTCTACTACACCAATTCCGTGCATCTCACGGCGGATGCCCCGGTGTCGCTCGTGCAGCGGATCCGGCAGCAGGCGAAATTCCACAGCATGATCGAATCCGGCGCGATCACCCACGCCTTCGTCGGCGAGGAGCAGCCCTCGGCGGAGGCGATCGCCTCGCTGATGAAGGATGTGTTCTTCCGCACGCAGTCGGCCCAGGTGACCGTGTCGCCGGAGTTCACCTATTGCGACACCTGCCAGCACGCCATGCGCGGGTTGCTGGAAAGCTGCACGCGCTGCGGGTCGGACAAGGTCTGGGGCGAGACGCGGGTGGTGGGCTATTTCAGCAAGATCCAGAACTGGAACAAGTCCAAGCGCTTCGGCGAGCTCAAGGCCCGCCAGCGCGGCCGCTACGCGATCGAGACGGCCGGTGGCGACAGGGGTGGCCAAGAGGCTGGGAAAATGGTTGTGAGTGTATAGTGGGGGGAGCTTCCAGCTCCCCTGATCGGGAGCAAGATGCTCCCGACACTTTGATCAGGGAGATGATGTTATCATGGCTTATAAATACAGGGTGGATGTGTTCGGCAAGCAGGGCTGCGAGAAATGCGGGGTATTGAACCAGCGGTTGGACAAGCTGCTTGAGAACCCCGAATGGTCGGCGTTCCACAAGCATTATTGGGATGTCGAGACTGAGAACGGGATGGTGGCCTTTGCCGAGGCCGAGGTGCTCAACCCGCAGCGGATCCCCGCTATGCTGGTCATGCGGCAGGTCGCCGACGGCGGCGAGTTCGAGCCGGTGCCGGGGTTCTCCGGCAGCGGGGAGCATCCCGTGCTCAAAGGCTCTGCCCTGCATGGCTTCCTCGGCTTGCAGACCGACTACGCCGCCAGCGGGGTGATCTCGCCGAAGATGATTTCCGCCTGCCTGGAGGCTGCTGTCGGGCAGGCGGCATGACGCCATCGCCGGTCCACGCCTGGCTGCAGAATCCGTCGATGGTGGATTATCCGGGGCACCTGGCGGCGGTCCTGTTCACGTCCGGCTGCAACTTCGCCTGCGGGTTCTGCCATAACGCCGAATTGATGGGGAAACCGCGTGCGGGAGCCTCCTGGGAGAAGCTGGCGGCGGCCTGCCAGCGCTTCGCGGACGACTGGGTGGCGGCGGCGGTGATCACAGGGGGTGAACCGACGCTGTCCGCGGAACTGCCGGCGTTGATCCGTTTCCTGAAGCAGCGCGGCTGGCGGGTCAAGCTCGACACCAACGGCTCCAATCCGGATATGCTCGCCACCTGTCTGCCGCTGCTCGATTACGTCGCCATGGATCTCAAGACCGATTTCAGCGGTTATCCGGCCTTGGCGGGGTATGGCGATACGGCAGCCTTGCAGCGGTCGATGACGCTGATCCGGGAACAGGCGCGGGATTACGAGTTCCGCACGACGGTGATCGAGGGTGTACACGAGGCGGCGACGCTGGTCGCGATGGTGCCGCTGGTCGAGGGGGCGAAACGCTACGTGCTGCAGCCCTTCATCCCGGCGGAAACACTGCCCGGTGCGCGGTACCGGAAACTTCAGCGCACCTCAACCGGCACGCTGCAGGCAGCCCAGGCGGTTTTCGACGGCCACGTCAGCGAGCTGATCGTGCGCGGCGCATGAGGCGGCTCAAAGTGGCGGGAGCATCTTGCTCCCGATGGGGAGCTGGAAGCTCCCCCCACTTCATGAACCAAGCGCCTCAGCGCTTGGACAGCACGTTCCGCTCGTAGGCTTCCATCTCCGCGATCCAGTCGCTGCCGATGGCGACGCCTGCTTTCTCGCAGAGTGAATCCCAGACGGCCCCGAAGGGCATGGTCTTGAACCCTTCCATCAACGCCAGCCGCTGCGCGTTCTTGCCTGCGGTCTCGTAGTCCTGCAACTGGCGGGTCGGATCAAGCATTGCATAGAGGATGCCCTGGCGCGCGGCACGCGTGCCGGTGACGTAGGCCCCGATGCGGTTGATCGAGGCGTCGAAGAAGTCCAGAGCCAGGATGACGCGGTCCCAGGCGTTGCCACGCTGTATCTCCAAAAACACGTTTTTCAGATCGTCGTTGAAAATGACCACGTGGTCGGAATCCCAGCGGATCGGACGGCTGACGTGCAGCAGGATCTTGTCCATGAACGTCAGGTGACTGGAGATCTTTCCGTCAATCGTCTCGGTCGGATGGAAGTGGCCCATGTCGAGACACAGCCCCATCTTGCGGCTGATGGCATAGTCGGCGCAGAACTCGGCCGAGCTGACCACATAGGATTCGGAGCCGATCCCGAAAAGCTTGCTTTCGATAAAGTCCACGCATTTTTCGCGGTCGATGGACTTGTCCTTCATGATCGCGTCGTAGGACTCCATCATCCGTTTGCGCGGGCCCCAGCTATCGGCCGGGATGTCCTTGCTTCCGTCCGGGGTCCACCAGTTGACGTAGCAGGGCGATCCCTGATTGTCGGCCATCGCCTGGGCAATCTTACGGCAGGCTTTGCCGTGCTTGACCCAGAAGGCGCGGATTGAGGCATCCTGATGCGACAGCGTGAAACCGTCCTGTGATTTCGGGTGGGCAAAAAAGGTCGGATTGAAGTCGAGACAGATTTTTCTCGACTTGGCCCAGTCCATCCATTTCCTGAAACAGGACGCATCCATCTTGTCACGGTCGACGTACTTGCCGGTTTCGGAATAGCAGGCGTGAACATTCACGCGCTGGACACCGGGAATTAGCGACATGGTCTTGTCGAGGTCGGCGCGGGCTTCCTCGCCATTACGGGCGCGGCCTGGATAATTGCCGGTTGCCATGATGCCGCCGCCGGAGAGCCCGTCGGGCTTGGTTTCAAATCCGCCGACGTCGTCCGACTGCCAGCAGTGCAGCGAGATCGGCAGGGCGAGCGCCTTATCAATCGCCTTATCCGTGTCGATCCCGAATTTCGCATAACGCGCCTTTGCCAGTATATATGCTTTTCCCACGCTCATGGTCTGCTTCCTTTTGCTTTCAGGTCCCGTTTCCGCCCGTCCTTTGGCTGGACATTCGAATACATGCGAATCGAGGCGGCAGTATACTAGAGCGAAGTGCTTTTGCCAGAAAATACGTCTGCCGGATGCGGTCGGCGTCAAACTAGCGGCTTGAGGCCAGTGAGGCTGTCTGCTACTCTCTACCGCATGGCGATTGAGGAAGTCATATTCAACGGGATCAAAGGCGGGGATTCCGTGGCGAAACCTTGGATAAGCGCCTTGAATGACGAGGCGCTTGTGCTGGAGAAGGCTGGCTTCCTGTTCAAGGCGGGGGTTCATGGCGATCGGCTGCTGCTGGCCGTTGAACCGTGTCTTATCCAGGGGGAGCGGTGTTATCATTTCAACATGAATCTTGCGCACGAGGATTCCTACACGCTGATCGGCGCGGTGAATGCCAAGGGGGAATTCACGATCCTGTTCCGCCCGGAGAGCCGCGAGCTGAACGCCGGGCAATGCGCTCGCTACCGTCAGGTCATCGCCGCGGTTGCCGAACTGCTGCTCGGCGGCGGGTATGTTGGCGAGGGACTGCTGGACGAGGTGACGCAGTCGCTGCTGAGGACGGTGGGGTTTGATCCCGTCCCGGAACGGCTGGCGGGGGTGAGGGGAGGCTGATTGTTATGCAGATTGCCCGCCATGCTGATCATAGCGAGATCCTGACCGGTCTTCGCGCAGAGGATATCCATCAGTGGATCGACGGATTCTTTGATGCCGATAGCTTCAACGAATTCCAACAGTCCGGGCAGCGGCCGGATTTCGATCCGTACAACCACCGCAAATACCGTCACTGCGCAGAGGCCCTCGACGATGCGTATCGTATCTTCGGGGTGAACTACAGTCGCGATCAGATCAAGGCCGTTTTCGAAAGCCACATCCGGGATGACTATCAGGGGTACATCCCGAGCCAGGAGGATTTCGAGAACGGGACATTCGTTGAGAAATATCACGAGA
>CAZZBA010000026.1:10963-16461 GCA_964652765.1 uncultured Victivallales bacterium
GGACGCGGTCGTCAGCCTCTTCAACGAAGGACGCCTGAGCGAGGCGGAGCTGGCCGATTATTTCAACGGTAAAGCATACTCGAAAAGCAGGGCGCCCGCCGTTTCTTCACGCTTCTACTGGCGCATTGTCTGGCCGACCGTATTTGCCGCCATCCTGTTTGCCGGCTCCTCGCTCTCGATGATTGTGCCGCTGGTCAGGCAGAACATGCTGGAACAGAAAAAAAATCAAATACGTGAATTAACGCGCACGGCCGCCAGCACGATCGCTTTTTTTGTACATCAGGAAAAGATCGGACAGATGACCCGCGCCGCCGCGCAGGCCGAGGCGGCTGCCGAACTGGCCCAGTTACGCTACGGGGATGATGGTAAAGACTATTTCTGGATTACCGATATGCATCCGGTGATGGTCATGCATCCTTACCGGCCCGATTTGACGGGACGGGATCTGACTGATTTCGCCGACCATGAGGACAAGAGCGGAAAGCGGTTGTTTGTCGAATTTGTAAAGCTTGTGCAGAATGCCGGTGATGGCTATCTTGCCTATGACTGGCAGTGGAAAGACGATCCGTCGCGGATTGCGCCCAAACTTTCGTACGTCCGCGGTATTCCGGAGTGGGACTGGATTATCGGGACAGGCATCTACATTCAGGATGTCGAGGCTGAAATGGCCAGGCTGTCCCGTAAACTGCTGACGGCGGATGCATGGATATTTCTTGTTCTATTTGTGATTCTCGGTTATCTGCTTCTTCAGAGCAGGAAGATCGAGCAGGAAAGACATCGTGCCGAGGAGGGGCTGCGGGAAGCGAAAGACCGCTATCGCGCGCTGGTCGATGCCTCCGGTGAGGGATACCTGCTCGAAATCGACGGGAAGACCATTTACTCCAACCAGACTATCCAGACGATGACCGGCTACAGCGAGACCGAGCTGGCATCGATGGATATCGTCAATCTGCTGGACGCTGGAGCCGAGGTGAATGCCTTTGCCGCCGGTCATCTGCGTAAACTGTATACGGGCGAAGCGTCTTCCGCCGTCTTTGATGCTGTGCTCAAGACCAAGGCGGGAACGGTCATTGATGTCCAAGCCTCCTCTTCGCGCATATTCCTTTCCCATAAAAACGGACATGTGATTGTCTTCCGCAACCTGAACCGCAGTCATGAAGGAACCCTGCGCGGTTTTCATCAACCCGCAGCCGCCTCGCTAGCGGATGATGATAGCCTCGACCGCGGCTTGCCGCTGCGCATTCAACAATGCCTGACCGCCGGAGAGGTCCTGCATGCCCTTGAGGAACTGCCTCGACGCATACGCATCCTGACGGATCGCGGTGTCCGTCCGGACTATCTGCGGCAACTGATTGGCGAAGCCTTTGACTCCTCCGTCCAACGATTTGCAGCCTTGTCGCTGGAGAATGCGGGCGATCCTCCGGTTCCCTTCGCGTTTCTCTCCCTTGGCAGTAATGCCCGGCATGACATGACGCTCTTTTCCGATCAGGACAATGCGCTGATCTTTGACGATGTTCCCGAAGCACGGTTGACCGATACCCGGCGATGGTTCCTGCGGCTGGGTGACGATGTCTGCGGGCGGCTGCGTCAGGCGGGCTTTCCCTATTGCCCCGGTGGGATCATGGCGGCGAACCCGAAGTGGTGCCTCAGCCTGACGGAGTGGAAGGGGCGTTTCGAGACATGGATCCGCGAGGCTTCGCCGCAGTCTATTCTCGAGGTCAATGTCTTTCTTGACCTCCGATGTGCGTTTGGCAGTGAACCCCTTGTCCGTCAACTCAGGGACCATGTGCATTTGAAGACAGGGGAACATCCGGAGTTCCTGATGCATTACGCCAGGAACTGCCTGTTGTACAAGGCACCGCTAACGCTGTTCGGTCACCTGAAAGTCAACAGGCAGGACGGAAAGACGGCAGTCAACATCAAGGCGTGCATCAAGCCGTTCGAGACCTTTGCCCGGCTTTATGCCCTCAAGCATCAGCTTTCGGAAACCGGGACACTTGACCGGATCCGGCAGCTTTGCCGTCTGGACGTCCTGCAGGAGCAAACCGCACGGGAGATGTGCCATGCCCTCGATTATCTGTGGCGCCTTCGATTCTACCATCAGCTAGCCACCGAAGACGGTCTTGTCAGCGACGAGCTGGACCTCCAGTCCCTGACCGATATCGAACGCCAGAACCTGCAGAATGTCGTGGCTGCAATCCCAGCTTTTCAAACGCGGCTTAGCTACGATTTCCTCGGGGTGGCAGGCTGATCTTTCCTGCTCAGCAGCGAGACAATCACCAACGTCAGGAAACTGAGCGGGATCGAGACGATACCCGGCTGATTCAGTTGATGCAGCGCCGTGGTCTTGTCGAGACCGTACTGCGCATACATATCGGGCGATGTAAGGATGATGCCCAGGGCGGAAACCATGCCCACGCCGATCGACCAGGCAATGCCCTTGGCCGTCGTGCGCTTCCAGAAGAGCAGCATGATGATCGACGGCAGGTTGGCCGACGCCGCGACGGCAAAGGCCCAGCCCACGAGGAACGACACGTTCATGCCCTGGAACAGGATGCCCAGGATGATGGCGATAACGCCCACGGAAAGAGCGGCTATCTTGCCGGCCTTGACCTTGCCATGGTCTGACATCTTCAGGCGCAGGAACTTATCCATCAAGTCGTGGGCAACCGCTCCGGAGGCGGCAACAATCAGGCCGGAAACGGTTCCCAGTACCGTCGCGAACGCGATGGCTGAGATGACAGCGAACAGCACGGGACTGAACGCCTTGGCCAGCAGCGGGGCAGACATGTTGTCATCGCCGAGGTCGATCACACCCAGCGTCATCGCGCCGAGGCCCATGAAGAGCGTCAGGACATAGAAGAACCCGATTGATCCGATCGCGACGATTGTCGATTTACGGGCATCGCGTTGCGAGGGCACGGTGTAGTAGCGGATCAGGATGTGCGGCAGCGAGGCGGTTCCGAAGAAGAGGGCGAGCATCAGTGAAATAAAATTGAGTTTGCCGACCCCGTCCTTGGTTTTGAATTTCTGGCCGGGAACCAGCAGGTCTTCGCCCTTGGTAATCACGGGACAGAACACACTGACGGTCTCCCCGCCGACCACAAGCTTGGCCACCTTTGCCGCAGGGTAACGGACAATCTCCGAACCCTGGATCGTTGAGAAGTACTTGAAGACCCCTAGCGGACCGGTCTTGGTCTGGCCATCGGGCAGCTTGGCGACAAGGCCGACCGACTTGAAGCGGTTGTCTGTTTTCGGTGCCCCGTTGTAGAGGGTTTCCCCGGTAGCGCTTCTTGTGATGGACTGGGCTTCCTCGAGCATGTCGCCACGCTTGATCCACCAGTTCGACAGGCCATCCCTTTCGAGTTTCACAAAGGAGAGCCCTGTCTTCGCATCCGCGATCTCAGCCGTCGGCGTGGCGTCGGCCAACGCGATGACCTGCGGCGAGAAGGTTTCCGGCCTCGGTTCGGTGGAGAGGCCCCGGTGCAGCACGGCAACGGAAAGCAGCGTCGAGAAGATGATCAGCAGGCCACCCTTGAGGAACTGCACGTAGGTGGTCGACGTCATGCCCGCCGTCGCCACGATCGTGATGACGATCGCGCCAACCATCACCACGCCTATCCACTGGGGCAGGCCGAGCAGCGGCGTGATGAGCGAACCCGCGCCGACCATCTGCGGGATCAGGTAGAAGATCGAGACGACGAGCGTGCTGATGGCCGCCATGAGCTGGATACCCTTGGAGTTGAACTTGAAGTCCAGCGCATCCGTGAAGGTGTACTTGCCGAGGCGCTTCATCGGTTCGGCGACGACGAACAGGGCGACGATCCATCCGGCAAGATAGCCGATCGAGTAAAGGAACCCGTCGTACCCCATGGTGGCGATCATGCCGCAGATGCCAAGGAACGGGGCGGCGGACAGGTAGTCGCCGGCAAAGGCGATGCCGTTGACGAACCAGTGGATGCCGCCGCCAGCCGCGAAATACCCTGCGGCCGACTTCGACTTTCGGGCATAGTAGAATGACATGCCAAGGACAAGCCCGACGAAGGCAAGGAAAATGGCGATGGCAATGGGATTGGCGACGTAATTCATTATTTGGCCTCCGGTTTGGTGTTCATCTCATCTTCCTTCTTGATGCAGAAGTGGTTGTAGATGAGGCCAAGGATGATCGCGAACAGGATGAGGGACATTCCGTAGATGATCGCCAGGTTGGTGCCCGCAAACACCGGCTTTTTCATGGTTTCAGGCGAGAACACCGTGAGACCGACAAAGCCCATGTAAATGACGCTATATAGCCAGAACAGCTTGATTCCGAGCTTGGCCTTCCATTCGGAAGAGTTGTCCTTCGCCTCTTTCGCCGCCGGTGCATGCAGCATGATGCCTCCTTGTGTTGTCGACAGGAAAACAAAAGGTGGGATGCTATTTGATGGGGAACCGGATTGAAAGCAAAATATAATGCAGAACAATCGGCGTCAATAGGCCTGGAACTGCTCGTCGAAGATGACGGTGGCGGGGCGGGGCGGCAGGGGCCGCCCGTTCTGCATGGCGTCCTGCAGGTCGGCGTCGTTGTCGGCGTCGAACCACCAGTAGGCGCTGACCGCGCTATCCGTGCCGTGCCGTGAGAGCACGGTCGGGGGCGTGCCGAACTTGTTCCAGTAGAGCAGGCGGCTGGCATTCAGGTTCCAGAGCAGGATGTAGGGACAGGCGCGGGTAACGATGCCGTCGATCTCCCGGCAGATCGCGTGCCGCGCCTGAACATCGAAGAGCTCCTTCTGTCGCTCGATCAGCTCATCGACCCTGCCATCCTTGAACCCGGTAGTGTTGTTGCCGCCGGCGCGCTCGGCCTCGGATGAGTGCCACATCGATTCCGGATCCTTGAACAGGCCGGCACCCCAGGCCGCCCAGGTCATGTCGAACGCGAACTCGTCCATGGTCTTGGCCCAGCCTGCCCAGTCCTTGCGGTCGATCGTCATGGTGATGCCCACGCGCTGCAGATCCTCGTTGAAGACCTGGAGGAAGTTGTTGACAGTCGGTGAACTGGTCAGGAACGTGAACGCGAACTCGCGCCCGTCCTTCTCGAGCCGTCCGGTGGCAGGGTTGGCCTGCCAGCCAGCCTCGGCGAGCAACTGGCGTGCCTTGGCCGGGTTGTAGTCGAAGAACGGGTTCCCGCAGGGGGTCGCGGGGCCGTAGAGATCCTCGTAGTAGGAGCGGTGCAGGAAGTACTGGTTGTGCATGAGGGTGCGGTTCATGCGCTCGCGGTTGAGCAGGTGCGCCAGCGCCTGGCGTACGCGCACGTCGTCGAACGGCGGGCGGCGCAGGTTCATCGCGAACCCCTGGAAGCCGACCGGCTGGCGGTTGCGCACGGTCTGCTTTACGATCCAGTTGTTGAGGTAGCGTTCGCCGCGGGTCTCGCTGACCCAGAGCCGGGCGGTATTCACGGGGTAGATGTCGATCAGCCCCTGCTGGAATGCCTCGAAGGCATTCTCGCGCTCGGCAAAGAA
>CAZZBA010000026.1:16471-23535 GCA_964652765.1 uncultured Victivallales bacterium
CGCGCGCCGTTCCATGTCGACGGATATGCCCTCGCGCACGGTGCCGAGCCGGTAGGGGCCGGAGACGACGGGGAAGGCGAAGTTGAGCTTGTTGAAGTCCTCGTTCTCATACACGTGCTTCGGCAGGATGTGGAAACCGCCAGCCCCGCCGAGATTCTGCCAATGGACAGATTTCGCGCTGAAGATGATCGTGCGCTCGTCCTGCACGACCGGCGGGTCGAAGCGCTCCAGGGCGACCTTGTGCGGGCCGGTGGTGTGGCGCGGGTCCATGACGGTGTCGTAGGTCCAGCGCACGTCCTCGGCGGTGACGGGGAGGCCATCGCTCCAGACGGCGCGCGGGTCCAGGGTGAAGGTGAAGGTGCGCTTGTCCTCGGAGATCGTCCATTGCGCGGCCAGGCCGGGGGTGTACTCGAGGGAGAAGGCGTCCATGTCGAGCAGCGTCTCGTACATCAGGCCGAAGAGTTCCGCGCTGAAGCTGTTGTTGGCGAGATAGTAGTTGAAGCTGGGCGGATACTGGCCCGCGTAGCTGGAGAGGGTTCCGCCGACGGTGGCCTCCGGACTCGCGACCGGGTCGGCGGCGGCCTGCCAGCCGGGCAGCGGGAAATGCAGCGGTTGCGCAAAGGCGGCGCTGGCTGTCAGCAGCGCGAGAAGTACGATGGATGCGAGTCGGGCGGTGGTCATGAAGCGGATTCCTTTCGCGGGTTTCCGGGCACGTTTATAATCAGGGATAAATCTAGCCACAAAAGACACATAAAACACAAAAGAATTGAAGTTATAAGACAAGGGTGCCTGTCGTACGGACCTCACAACTGGCGGGCGCGGGCAATGGCGTCGTCGAATGTGGCGCAGAGATTCTCGCGCCCGATCTTGCCGATGGCGTCGGCTTTGCTGAGCATGGCGAACGGCTGGCGGTGGATCCCGCTGATGATCACCGTTCCCCCGCTGTGCTTCATGCGCTCGATCACGCTGAGCAGCGCGTTCATGCCGGTCGCATCCATGGCGGTCACCAGATGCAGCCGCAGGATCAGTACCTTGGGCCAGTGCTGGGCTTGCAGCAGCGCGTCCATCAGTTTCTCGGCGGCTCCGAAGAGGAACGGGCCGAAGATGCGGTAGACGATCACGCCCTCGGGCAGGGGCTTGCCACAGGCGAGCTGTTCGGGGCGCTCGAGCATATCTTCATCGGTCACGCGACTGACCTCGGTGGTTTCGGAGATGCGGCGGATAAAGAGGAACGCGGCCAGCACCATGCCGACTTGCACGGCGACGACGAGGTCGAAGATCACGGTCAGGGCAAGGGTCGCCAGCAGGACGAGCGCATCGCTGCGCGGGAAGCGAGACAGGCTCGCGAGCTCGTGCCATTCGCCCATGCGCAGGGCCACGACGATCAGCACGGCAGACATGGCGGGCATCGGGATGTAGGCGGCCCAGCGGGCGGCAAGCAGGATGATCGCCAGCATGGTCAGCGCATGGACAACCCCGGCTATCGGGGTCTTGCCGCCATTGCTGATGTTGGCCGATGTGCGCGCGATCGCCCCGGTGGCGGGCAGCCCGCCGAAGAACGGGCAGGCGAGGTTGGCAATGCCCTGGGCCACCAGTTCCGTGTTGCTGTCGTGTCTGTCGCCGCTCAGGCCGTCGGCCACGACGGCGGAGAGCAGGGATTCGATCGCGCCGAGCATGGCGATGGCCATCGCCGGCCCGATCAGGTCGCGGATCATGCTCCAGTCAACCGCAGGCAGCGAGGGCATCGGCAGTCCGGAGGGAATCGCGTCCGCCCCGAATTTCGCGCCGATGGTCTGGATCCCGTGCGTGGTGCCCCAGCCGGTCAGGGCGACAAACAGCGTGGCCCCGAGCATGGCCGTGATCGAGCCGGGGATGTAAGGGATCTTGAGGCGCGGCCACAGCAGGATGATGGCGATGCAGGCACTCGAGAGGCCGAGCGAATAGACATTGAGGCTGCCGATGTGTTCGTGGAGCCAGAACAATTTGTGATGGAACTCGGCTGGCATCCCCGTGATGGTTCGCATGCCGGTCAGGTCGGGAATCTGCGTGATCATGATCGCGATGGCGATGCCGGTGGTGAAGCCGCTGGTGACGGGCCAGGGGATGTACTCGATCAGCACACCCATGCGGGTGAGCCCCATTGTGATCAGGATGGCACCGGCCATCATGGTGGCCACCATCAGCCCGCTGTAGCCGTGTTGCAACACGATCATGAGGATGATGGGGATGAACGCGGCCGTGGGTCCGCCGATCTGGACACGGCTGCCGCCGAGCAGGGAGATAATGCCCCCGCCGATGATGACCGTGAAGATTCCGAGCGCGGGGGCAGGGAACGGGGTTTCGGTCCCCTGGGGGATGCTGGCGATGCCGAGGGCCAGGGCGAGCGGCAGGGCAATCAGGCCGACGGTTACGCCGGCCAGCAGTTCACCGGTCAGTGAGAATGCCGGGCGGGAACCGTCGCGGGAGAACAGTTCAAGGAATCGGGGTGCGAAAACGGTTTTTTTTCTTGTGGCTTTCATGGAGTTCTCCTGTGTATCATCCCGGAAACGGTTGTATAGGTGGGATAATAGGGCGGAACTCTGCGCGTTTGCGCCAGCGTTTGCAAGCGATTTTAAATAGGGAAGGGTGTAATCATGCACGATAAAGAGATCGAGTTGTTGGAGCAGCGTGTCAAGAATTTCAGCAAGCGTATCGGAAAGCTGATCCTGCGGGAGAACGTGCCGCTGGAGGCATCTTTCCGCCATTGCCCGAAGCCGGTTCCCTTCGCGGCTCGCCTGGAGGGCGACTACCGTCCGGTCAAGGAAGGCGAAGGCTGGGGGCGGACGTGGGAGAGCGCCTGGTTCCATCTGGCCGGGCGCGTGCCGAAGGCCTGGAAGGGCCGGCATGTCGCCGCCTGGCTCTGCTTTAATGGCGAGGGGCTGGTTTTCGACCGCAAGGGCGCGATGATCCAGGGCATTACCAACAGCTCGGTGTTCGATCGCACGTTCAGTCGCGATGTGGTCAGCCTGTTCAGCTCCGCCAAAGGCGGTGAATCCGTTGAACTCTGGGTGGAGGCGGCCTGCAACGGGCTTTTCGGTGTCAATCGTCAGGCGGATCCCGAACCAGGCCAGCCCGACCGCTATGGCAGCTATAGCGGTTCGGTCAACCGTATCCGTCTGGCCGTCGTGGACGACGACCTCTGGCACCTGCGGCTGGATGTGATGGTGCTGGCCGACCTGCTGGTCACGCAGCCGCGCAAGTCCGTGCGGCATTCGCGGGTGCTGCGCGCCTTGAGCCGGGCCATTGACGTGTTCGGCGATGATCCGGCCAATGCCGCCGCCGCGCGCGCCGTGCTCGCGCCGGAACTGGCGCGTCCCGCCCACGCCTCGGCCCTGACCGCGGTGGCCGTCGGTCATGCGCACATCGACACGGGCTGGCTCTGGCCTGTGCGCGAGTCCATCCGTAAATGCGCCCGCACGTTCTCCTCGCAACTGCGGCTGATCGACCGCTATCCCGGCTACGTGTTCGGTGCCTCGCAGGCCCAGCATTACGCCTTCGTCAAGGAGCACTATCCCGCGCTCTACCAGCGCATCCGCCAGGCGGTTCGCGACGGGAGCTGGGAGTGCCAGGGCGGGATGTGGGTCGAGGCCGACGCCAACCTGGTCAGCGGCGAATCGATGGTGCGCCAGTTCGTGTTCGGCAAGCATTTCTTCATGGATGAGTTCGGCGTGGATGTGCGCAACCTCTGGCTGCCGGACGTTTTCGGCTACAGCGGGTCCATGCCGCAGATCATGAAGAAGGCGGGCTGCGATTACTTCGTGACGCAGAAGATCTCCTGGAGCCAGACCAACCGGTTCCCGCACAGCACGTTCCGCTGGCGCGGCATCGACGGGACGGAAGTCCTGACGCATTTCCCGCCGGAGGATACCTACAACGGTTCGCTGCGGCCGGATCTGCTCCAGAAGGGTGTGGAGAATTTCCAGGAGCGCGGCTTCATCGATGGGTTCCTCTCGCTCTTCGGTATCGGCGACGGCGGCGGCGGACCGCATGAGGAGCATATCGAGTTCGGGCTTCGCCAGGCGGATCTCGAGGGCTCGCCGCGGGTCGTCTTCGGACCCGCGCAGGCGTATCTCGACCGGATTCCCTCCTATCACGACGACCTGCCTGTATGGAGCGGGGAGCTTTATCTCGAACTGCACCGCGGCACGCTGACCACACAGGCCCGCACCAAGCGCGCCAACCGGATGCTGGAGAACCGCCTGCGCCAGGTGGAATTCCTCTGGTCGTGCCTGTCGCTGGCCAAGTATCCCAAGGCGGCGCTCGACAGCATCTGGCAGCGGCTTCTGCTGAACCAGTTCCACGACATCCTGCCGGGCTCGAGCATCAAGGAGGTTTATGACGATGCCGCCCGTGACCACGCCGAGGCCCTCGCGGCCTGCGACCGTCTGTTGCAGGAAGCCGCCGTCGCGCAGTTGAAAGAAGATGCCGACAGCGTGACGCTGGTCAATTGCCTGTCGTACGCCTACTGCCGTCCCGTGGCTCTGCCGGCGGGGTGGGGCGGGGCGGTTACCGGTGACGGCGGGGCCGTCACGGTCCAGGACGAGGATGGGACCGCCGTGGCTGCCGTGGAAATCCCGCCGCAGGGCACCGTCACGCTGCATCGCGGTGACAGCGCCGCCGTTGCTGCCCGTGCCGGGCGGGGACTGGTACTCGAGAACGCGTTGATCCGCTACGAGTTCGACAAGGACGGCACGATCAGCCGTGTCTACGACAAGGAAGCCGTGCGCGAGGTGCTGGAGGCTGACGGGCGCGGGAACCTGCTGAGTCTCTACGAGGACCGCCCCAACAACTGGGATGCCTGGGATGTCGACGCCTTCTACGAGCATCAGCTTCTGGAACATGCACGATCCGTCCGCGCCACGCGGCTGCCCGGCGGTCCGGTGCGCCAGCGCCTGCGTTTCGAGCTGGCGGTTGGCAACTCCACGCTGGTGCAGGTCGTCACGCTGGCGGCAGACACCAAGCGTCTGGATATCGAGACGACTGCCGATTGGCGCGAGAAGCACCGCATGCTGCGGGTGTCCTTCCCGGTCGCGGTGCAGGCTGAATCGTTCAGTAGCGACATCCAGTATGGCTGCATCCAGCGGCCGACGCACCGCAACACCTCCTGGGATACCGCCCGGTTCGAGGTGGCGGCGCACCGCTATGTCGACTTGTCCGACCGCGATTACGGTGTGGCCTTGCTCAACGACTGCAAATACGGCCACAAGGTTCACGAGAACGTGCTGGATCTGAACCTGCTGCGCTCGCCGACGCATCCCGATCCGGATGCCGACCAGGGCGCGCACGTCTTCACCTACAGCCTGCTGCCGCATACCGGCACGCTGACCGAGTCGCCCGTCATGGCCGAGGCGTCCTGCCTGAATGTGCCGGCGTTGGTCTTCGAGGGCCGTCGCGGCGCGTTCACGCCGCCCTGCCGGCTGGAGGGCAGCGGGGTCTCGCTGGAGGTCATCAAGCGGGCGGAGAAGTCCAGGACCGTGGTCATCCGGCTGGTCGAGACCGACGGGCGGCAATCGACATGCCGGATTATCCCGGCGGATCCGAAGACCGTGCTCGTGGAAACGAACCTGGTCGAATGGACCGAGGAGGGGCGCTTTGTCCCCGGCCCGGACGGCGCGGTTGAGCTGGCCCTAACTCCCTACGCGATCCGCACGTTCAAGCTGCAACGGTGATACCCAAAAATTGGGTGGGAGGGACGCCGGCTCGGCGTCCGAAGGTAGGGCGGACCGTCCTCGGTGAGCCGCTGCACATAGGATAGAAACAGGCGAAGCCTCTCGCATCGCTCTGATGTTTAGGTGCTTGCAAATTCAACCTCGAAAAGAGTAAGGAACAGCGACCAGAAGCGCAATCGAAATCGGTTGCGCGCCCGGAAAAAGACTGCTACACATCATCTTGTACACGTGTGGTTTACAAAGGCATCGCCAGAACATTGCAGGAACATAAGAAACCGCTCAATAACTGTTCGCTGAGTGAGATGAATGTAATATTGTGATCGGGGCGATATTCTGATAGCTTAGCCAATCATGAAGCTAGACCGTACGCAACTGGTGATAGAGGATCTGCACGGGGGTGCCGAGTTATCTGACAGGAAGTTCTGGAAAAACAGACTTCCTCAGGAACGACTTCGCGCTGTGCAGATCGATAGGCAGGTGGCTTATGGACACACAAATGCTTCCCGACGACTTCAAAGAATTCTTGAGGTTGCTGACCGAAGCTGACGTTGAGTATTTGCTTATCGGCGGTTACGCCGTTGGGTATCACGGCTATCCCAGAACGACCGCCGATATGGATATATGGGTTGCCGTATCTCCCAGCAATGCAAACAAACTCGTCGACGTTTTCACTCGCTTTGGCATGCTGGACCCGAGTATTACGCCTTCACTATTTCAGGAGCGTGGTAAGATCATACGCATGGGTGTACCACCCATGCGTATAGAAGTCCTCACAGAAATTGATGGTGTTGCCTTTGCGGATTGTTATCGCGCGCGAGTCACCGCGGAGATAGACGGTCAGAGCGTTTCGTTGATATCTCGGGAACACCTGCGCATGAACAAGCGGGCGTCGGGACGCCACAAGGATTTGGACGATCTCGAACACCTGCCGGAGGGTTAGTCAACGAACAAGAAGGGCGGCGTGTGGCCCCTCGCGCATTGCAAACACGCCAATCGGGGTAGGGCGAACCGTCCTCGGTGAGCCGCTGCACATGGGAAAGAAACACAGGAGAAAGCGTCTTCATTGCCACCTTCTGGATAAAAACGCACGGAAGGAACATATGCTTCACATCGCTTTGATGTTCATGTGCTTGCAAATTCAACCGCGAAAAGCGTAAGAAACATTGACCAGAAGTGCAATCGAAAACGGTTGCACGCCCGTGAAAAGACTGCTACATATCTCCTTACAAATGGGCGGCTTACAAATGCATCGCCAGAACATTGCCGGGCAGGAACAGAAGAAACCGCTCAATAACTTGTTTGGCAAACAGGGAAGGAGATCCGAATGGAAATGCAGATTGATCCGATAAAGGTTGA
>CAZZBA010000027.1:0-23303 GCA_964652765.1 uncultured Victivallales bacterium
GGAACACGTGATCAGAGAGGCGCTCTGGGCGGGGATGTCGAAACACGACGGTTCCTGAAGTGAGAGGGTATAGGCACCGAGAGAGGACCCTGACTCGAAAAACAGATGATCTGGGTCAAACGGTGTTTCGCCAAGAGACGGACCCGACAAGGAAAACGTGAAGAATTCCTTTGAGAGCCATCGCCTTGCCTTCATGCAAAAGCCCAGTTCTCCACTGGACGATTTCTGTAAGTGGTTGCTCAACATGCCAGACAGAGGTATTGCACCTTGAATATCCCCTATGGCATTGAACAGTGTCTGGCAAACAAGTTCGGGGAATAGACAGATCCACAAGGTCTCGTTTCGCCATGTTTCCAGGAATTTCCGTAGCAAAGGGTGAATGACGTCATCTGGGCTAAACCGGAGGTCCTGGGACAGTTCCTGAATATGGGAGCAGCGGGCCCAGGCCTCAAAAAGTCCGGGCTCAAGGAGCATTTGTCCAAGCTCTTCACTAGCATGCGGCAATGACAGCCAAGCGTGATACGCAAGCCCCTTAGCGGCACGTCCAGCCAACTTCGTTGTATCGGACGCTCTGTTTTTCCATAAGGTCACATAGTATTTCCGCAAAGCTCCATGGGCATATCGAATACACCCTAATGGGGAATATCGCGCCGCGACCGCCTCCTCTACATGGCGATGAAAGAAATCCAGAACGACCAAGCCATCAGCGCTACGGCGAATCATATAAGGTTTGAGATCAGCAAACAAGCGGGACCAGATGACACTGGGCAACCGCATAACGGCTGGCGACTCCGGATTCCTCCTACGGAAAACCTCCATTACGTCTGCAGCAGCAGACAAAAGGTCGAGTAGCTCATCCTCGGAGAGCCCATTTTTCGAAGCGGCGATAGACGACAGCACACGTTCAACAAGAACGCGTCCATGATGTCGTTCCTCTTCAAGACTCCCGATCATATCAGATAGAAGGCCTTCAACGCTGTCCGCCAGCACGGGAACTCGATCCAGGTGGCGCAAGAGTCTAACCCATTCAAAGGCGATTTTAAGGTAGAGAGGGCTCTTTGTTTTTTCGTACTGTTGCAACAAAACGTCTTTTTGTTCTGTCGTGATACAACGGCCGACCTGCCGCAACCACGTTTCGAGAGCAGACTCTGCAAACTCTCTTTGCAAGCCGTCTACTCGTACGCCAGAATTGGGCCAACGGTTACGTGCCGTTCGAAAAACATCTCCAAATCCATCCTCTGATTGGAGTACGGAAACAACCAGCTTAACTCCCGCGCCAAGGGTTTCCGGTATCCAGCGGAGCATAGATGCTTTGTCGGTTGGTTCCAGTTGATCCAGCGCATCAATAAACACAACGGTCTGTGCATGGCCCCCCCTCGCATCGCGAAGCACCTTCTGGAAGCAGGCGATGCGATCATCTAGGTCGAGGGGAATCTCTTTGACGTGAAGTTCTTCACAAAGACTACCCAGCAACCGGTGCAAATCGGTCGATGCCGGAGTCGCTCCAACAAACCGATAAACAAGTGTTTGATCAAGTGCGACTTCACTTGAAGCGCCATAACCGCCGACGCCTGCGATCGCGCGGGCCATGATTGCGGACTTGCCACAGCCAGAAGGTCCGTATAAGACCAAGGGCGCTTGAACGCTTGAATTGTTTAGATAAACAGAAATACGGCTCAGGATCTCCCCGAATCCTTCAAACACGGCGCTGCGCTGCACGCCAAAGTCCCGATGCGCGTATCGTTCGCGATCACTCGCTGGTAGCTCGGAATATGCGTCAATTTCTGCTTGGATAATACTCGTGAGATCAGCTTCAACTTTTTCACAGAAATATTTCAGGTGTCCGCAAGGTTGACCCTTGTGATTATGAGCATCGCCCATTCGATCAGCTTCGCCATCCCAACGGGACGATAATTTACAAACATTGCCAGGAAGAAGTTTGGATACTTGATCTTTTAACCTCATCAGGCGCTTAACGGTATGTGGGTCTTGATCCACAAAATCGCCAATCGGCGTTCCAGTCTGACCATCCACTTCATCAATCGTTATGGTTCGAAAATACGCCAACACATGCCGTTCTGTGTCTTTTACGGTCAGAGCACCTGCATTAATTTCCTGGTGGGTCGCCGATTGCTCATATGGCGCACGTTTTACTTCATCCCACCCTAAAATATTGATCGCCTTAGCAATCACTACATGGATCTCAGATTCAATCTTGGCCCAGTCTTCACTCTCCGTTTTGCGCAAGCTTTCCCGCTGGGCATCGTCTTCACAGTTGACTTCATCTAGAACCCTTGGCTGAAGAACGTATTCCGGTGGAATTGCATTATTGTCCTTACGATACCACCCAACGCGCTTCTCATTGCTGTTGCGCCATGGACTAACGTTACGTTCAGAACAAAGCAACTCCTTTTCTGAATCTGATAGCACCGAAAGAATGTCAACTAATTCCGTTCCCGGAATTCTAACGCGGAGAGGAATCCAGCCATAACGTTCTCCAAGTAGAATAATGAAATTCGGCTTAGGGGAAACCTCCTGACACCGCGCCAATTCATCAAGACAGATCGACATGGTCTGCTGATCCAGGGATGCTTCGCTACTCACACCCCATCGCAGATCCACTGGTTGAAAGCGTGCGTTTCGTGCCTCGCAAAAGGCGCGAAGCTTCGGGAATACGATTTTCTGCAACGCATTCCGTTCAGCGATGAAATCACTGAACGTCGAACTAATGAAAACCCTGAAGATCAGTTCCTTCCGCTTAATTATCTTAACTGGTTGTTTATTCAAACCCTAACCACCGCACAAGATCGTCCATGAGATAGGCATAACGACAGAAGGTCGCGAAGTCATCGTGCGCCACGCCGCGCATGTCGAAGTCGAAACAGAACTCCATCTCGGACGGCATGTGCGGCGGCGCGACTCGGATGCAGTATTTCCGGTGCCAGGTGCAATCGCTAAGCGGCACTTTTAAGCCCTTGTCTTGTTCTCCACTTTGCGTTCCCGGATCGAGATAGGTGAATGCAGGATGCGCGATCAGCCTCCGGGAATCGTGCAGGGCAGGAACATGCACGACATGAACCCCTCTCGGATAGAGAATCTTCCCATGACGATTCCATTCCCGAATGGTTGAAATAATAGCCTCGAACATTTCACGGTCGTTGATATCCGCCTGGCCGGGCAGACTGATCGCCCATGGCCCGACGACCAATTCGCCTTCAAGGGTCACTGAGCCCACATTCTGTGAGAAAAAGGCGATGACTGTATTACCCCCGCGAATCTGCTTTCCGACTGGGCGTACTTCCCACTTGGCATCCATTGCCATGTGGAAGGGAGTCCCTGCAACCTCAAAGTGGCGTGGAGTCCTATAATTCGCTCGTTCAGGTAAATTGCTGTCTTGAACGCCGAGAAACCGGCAGCATGACTCCCACGTTTTGAGCATCGTCTGCTCATCGTGGACAACCGATTCGCTACCGTGTTTTTGCAGAGCCTCCGATACGGCATTGGGTTCATCGGGTATGCGCAGATCAAGAATGTGCCGACTCTCCTTGCCAGGGACATCAAGCACCTGCATGGCTTCGATTTGACAATACTCGGACTGGGCATAACCGGAATTTGTACAGCAAATTACCTTACTTGATGAGGCAATGCCGTGATTGATAGACTCCTGAAAATCTCTTCGCCCAGAGACCATGATCTCCCATTCGGCAAACCAGAGTTTGGCTCCTCTGGCGACCAATTGTTCGGCAATAAAGCGCACTGTTTGCACGGAGACGGTCCTATAGCTGACAAAACAATCACATGCTGGTTTCGTGATCTCTCGAAGATCCGCGAAGATGTCCCCGGCAGAACCAGCCGCCCCGCAAAGAGACTCAATCATCACCCACATCTCGTTTACAGCGCCCGGTGCAAGATGAAACGACGGGAATGTTCGCAGTTCGGAATGGCTTGCCAGCAGATCCGTGGTCTCATCACTGGTAGTCACAACAAGCAGTTTATCAGGCATCGAAGAGAAGCGTCTTAACAGCGCGTCCAATTCACGGCGGCGTTCCTTGTCTCCCTGTCCAGTGTCAAAATGCATCGGTGAGAGGAACAGAACGGCGGCATGCGCGTTAGCGACATGCGCCTCCAGAACCTCCTCATAGTAGGGGAGTCGCCGCTTCAGGAGATCGGATGACCAAATGCGCCTACCTACCCGCTCCAACCGTCCCCGGAAAAACTCGCCCCAGCCACTGCCTTTGTCGTAACTGACGAATAGGTTAAAACGAGCAGCCATGACGACGGGTTTGAGAAGCTTTACCGTTTCCTCATACAATGCAACTCTTGCTTGAAGGGCCATGCGCTTCTCTGCACCTTCTCTTCCGTTGGATATCGGTTCATTGGGTGCTTTCTGAAGGAAATTATTGACAAAGTCCCAGGCCGTATCACCTTCACTATTGGGCACCAACGGGTCGGCACCGGCAGCCAGCAGCACCTGGGTCACATCCGGCATGGCTCCGATCTTGCATGCATAGCGAATGGCATTCTCATGATATTGGAAATTCTCCCCAGGACGAGGCCCTGCCAATTCATGGTATTCGCTTACCTGATTGACATTGGCACCATGTGCTAAAAGAAGCGAAGCGAACTGTTCGCTTTCCAAAGCAAACTGTATGGCGGGACGCCCCCAGTCCAAGCCATTGGGATCCGCACCCTGCTCAAGCAGAAGGGTAGCAACCTTAATCCGGTCCGAGACGGAAAGACTCGTGTTCGCAAGTACCTCACACAGCGCAAGGTGCCCCCGCTTGTTCCGCTGGTTCGGTGTTGCCCCAGCCTCAAGCAGTTCGCGGCACACGTCATAATTGCCCTTGTGCGCCGAAAACACCAGAGGCGTCGTTTCCCCGCCATCGCCGAGGAGCATGTTCACGTCGACCCCCATTTGAATGCCCTGCTTGACAAGCTTAAGATCGTTTTCCAACAGCCCTTTGAAAAACGCTTCAAGCCCTGACTTGGTTGTTCCGCCGGACGGTTGTCGTTGCGCATTTGCCCGTAATGAAGGGGTTTCTTCCCCGTTATCCAATTCCTGTTGCAAGTATGAACGTTTGCGCCAATCGCGGGCACCACAATCGCACTGCATATCGACATCGCTATGCGTGTAGCACACCAATCGTCCACATTTCCCGCACTGGAAGCATCCCTGGGTGGGGCTCCACGCTTTCTTGGGATCCCTGGCAATTTCAACTCCCAGTTCGTTTGAGCCTGGCTGCCCCAGCAACACCATCTCCCGGCGATGACCATTCTTCTGGCACACATAGCAGGTGTTGTGGATGGGTTGGCCAGCCTTGACCCGGTCGCGCTCGTGGCGGAATAGCCCCGACTCTGCCTTCGGTCCTGTAGCAATGATTACATAACTCAATGCCCCTGTGATCCCTTCATAAAAAGCATGCAACAACAAGGGCATGGCAAATACCCATCCCAGCCAGTGTGCATCAAATGCCTCGCTTTTCCAGTACCAGACCACGACCGCCAGATTGGCCGCGAGCCTGGCTATAGCGACAAGGGCCAATGGACCATACATGCCTTTCATGGCGGTCGTAGATCGCTGGATTCCCTTCTGTGCGTAACACGACCAACGCTTTTTCCAGAATTGCAGAAACAGTGCGTGAAATACATACGGGAGAAAAACCAAGACCAATAGCAGAACCGTGTTCATTATGCTCGTGTTCCTTTCACTTTATGGATTATCCTCTACTTGCTCAGCAGCGGGCTCGTAGCGCCCGCTGTACTGCTACCGATGCACTTGCTATAGATGCTTCCAAATCTAAATACCCACCGCGGTTTCCCATGTTATGAAATCGTCGGCGTCGCGCTCGTGGGTGCTGTTCCCACCCTCGGCTGGCTGCACTGACTGTGAACGCGCGGGAGGTGGTGGTGATACGGGGCATGGAGCGGAGAGGCTTGGCTCGGGCACCGCCGGGACCGTCCGTGCCGGAGTAGCCTCCCGTGCGATTGGCTTTATTGGTTCAGGCGACACACAGCCAGTTGCCATCACTAATGCGCATAACGCACAGGTCCTCCACACAAGTGCGGCGATGTCCACCTTGCCGAACATGCTTGCTGGCCGGAAACTATTCTGGTTCATTGCATATCCTTTCACCGTCCTATGCTTTGCAGCGGGCTCGTAGCGCCCGCTGGACTTCTCACCAGTACAGCAGGCGCTACGAGCCTGCTGCGATCCGCCAACACCGTCCTTATACCAGATTGTGCAATTCTGTGTAAAGTGCGAATTCTGTTAAATTGCGGTTGATTGAAAGGAGTCGGCCGCCCAAGGCTAGGGATGTGTGACCGGACACTGGCGCAATCCCAGTAATATGGCAACTTTAGCCAGCAGCTTCCGGAGTCGGCCGGTCTTGTCTTTCTCTTGCGCTTTCGCGAGGATATGGGGGATGGCGCGGACGAAAGCGAAGTCTTTTTCGCGTGTTGCGGCGTCGAGCTGCTCCCACGGCACGAGGTAGGGTGACGTGCGGTTATCGACATTCCTGGGGCCGGCGGCGTAGGTCCACCCGGCCAGCTCGCGCTCCGCCCACCAGCGGGCGTGCTCCATACGGCCCAGTATCTCTGCCTGGCGGTCGCTGAACGGCTTCTGCAACTGCAAGCCGGAGCCGGTTGCTGAGAAGCCGAAGGTCCGCAGCTTCAGTTCCAGATGTTCCGCCTGCTCGCGGTTGGACTCCCGGAAGATCTCGGACAGCACATCCCATTCCTGTAGACTGGGTTCATCGGAAGACGCTCCAGCGGCCGCCTGCGAGTCGGTGAAGACCTTGTGGATGGCGCGGGCCGTACTGCTAAGCCTGTCGGTCGTCACAAGTTCGCGAGTGCAGCATGTGCTAGTCAGGCCAAACCCGTCGATCTGGCGTGCGAGCGCCGCTTCGGAGTGTTCGGCCCGAAGCAAGTCGAGCAGGCCTGCAGCACGGGAAAGCCGGATGTAGATGGGCGTGGCGAGTGTCTTGAGATGCGGAGCCAGTTGCAAGGAAACGGAGAAGTTCGCATGGTCGTCGTCCATGCACAGCACGACGGCACCGAGCTGGCCCGGTTCCGCAAGAACGGCAGAAATGCGGCGTGCCGTCGCCGGCAGGCTGAGATCAGCTTCGATAAACTCCAGATCGCAGAAACGCGGCAGTGCGGGAACGCGATCCAGCAACCGCTGCTTGCGGGCATCGGCCTGGAGGTCGATAACGGTAACAGCCGGTTTACGGCCATTGGCATAGTGGGCGCTGCGAACAAGGCGCTGCAGTATGGCCTCGCCCATCTGCCCCAGTCCGCCAAGCACCACATGCAGTCGGCGTTTATCGTCGGGCGCAAGCGGGCCGCAGGCCATCAGCCGCTCCCGCCAGAGGAGCCGGGCGGCATTGTCGTAGACGTTGAAAGTCTGTATCTCAACCCGGTCCGTTGCGTCCTTGAAGATGCGGTGACGCTTGAACAACTCCTCGGTCTGGTGATCGACCAGGTGGACGTGGCAGACGACCCGCCCCGTCCGGGATCCGATGGCCTTGCAGTGACGGATGAGCCCGGCCGCGATCTCGATGTTGGTGCTGTCGTTTCCAGTCGTGATAAAGACGCGTTCCGCGCGCTCGGCACGAGCAAGCCTTAGCGAGTCCGCGGATGTGGCGTCCCCACTGATCGCGAACAGGTCCGCCCTGCCGGACACATCCGGCAGGGTCTGGTTCGCCCTCTGGTCAATGATCACCACGCGGGAATGGTCCTCGCAGAAGTCGCGGATTAGGGCGGTAGCCTTGGTCCCCGCCCCGCAGACGACGATGTGATTACGGCTGTGGGCGAGACGGAAGCCCCGCCATTCGGCGCGGAAAATCCCGGCCAGGGCATTGGCCACGGCCGTGAACGTGAGGAGGGGTGCCAGGAAGCGGGCGACCTGAAGCGGACAGGACACGGGACCGCTATCGCTATCGAACTCGACCGTGAAGAGCTGAAGGCTCCGGTAGAAGGCCTCCGCAAGGGAATTGAAATCAAGCTCGACCGCATGATTGTGGCGCGTGGCAAATCCGAAAGTGCCCAAGGCGGCGGTTGCCACGCTCAGCAGTAACAACACCGGCAATCCGAACCGTTGGCAGAGGCTCCTCGCGGCGGGTCTGACGGGGTCGAGGGCGATCATATCGGGCGCTCCTTCCGGCGGGCGGCGTAATCGAGCATGAAGTCGCGGACGGCGGGTGCGAGATTGTGCGCGGAGAGTTCTGCCAACGGGACCCATGCCCAGTCGTCATGTTCATGGCTGAGGGTGAGGTTGCCGCCAGTGATCCGCACTTCCATGCAGAGGAGCACAACATTAAACTTGGGCATGGCGAACGAGGTCGCTCCCGCAAACCCGGTGATTTCCACATCAAGCCCGAATTCCTCCCTGCACTCGCGCAGCACGGCGGTCGCGAAGTCCTCGCCGGGGTCCACCTTGCCCCCTGGCCATTCCCAACAGGCGACAAAATTGGTATTGGCTGCGGAACGCCGCAGCAGCAGGGTTTCACTGGCTTCGTTCACGATGACGGCTTTGACGGCGAGGCCGTAGGGCTTGGGATCGATGTTCTCTATCGCTGGCTCAACCGGATCCCTATTCACCCAAGGTTCGCCTAAATGCTTTGCCAAGCCCATTATTCCCTCCCTGCATTCCTTGCCTGAACGTTCACTCCGTTACCCGTCATAAATGCGAACAAGTCTTGGTTCTAGTGGTCCCTGCATATGTAGCCGCACCGCGCAACTACATCAGGAAGCGGCCGCCGAGCCACCAGAGCGCGACCAAGGCGAATGCCCATTTCAGGCGTCGCCGGTTGCGGGCGATAAGTAATTCGCGGCGGACAGGCATGACAGAGTCCATGTCGCCGCGCAACAAGCACATCGCCACCCGGTCATGGCTGGCAAAGCGCCCCTGCTGCTGGTCCCGGTCAGGCCGTACGTCAAAACTGACCATATGACCCAGCAAGCGACCGCGCGGCAAGTCGCGCGACACCATCGGCACCCTGGCGTTGATCTGTTTCGGCATACCCTTGCTCCACCAACGCCTACCAGCCCTTCAGCCAGAGGAATAACCCGGCCAGCGCGCTCAGCGCGAGCACCATCGGCAAGGCCAGAGCAACGCCGACCTTGAACCAGAAGCCAAAGCCCTTTTCCGACAGTGCGCCTCGTCCCGCGCCCCCGTCCAGCGGCACCAGCGCACCCGCGCCACGTTCGCCGCGCTGCCAGCTTTCGGCGTCGATCTTGGCAACGGACTTGTTGTAGACCATGCGCGCATTCTCAACCAGGGCCAGCGAACGATCCAGTTCCTCCTCGAATTCGTCGTCGCCCCAGCGTTCCTCGTGGATTTCATGAATCTCGGCCAGCAACGCCTTGAACTTCTGGCGGGTCGCGGCCAGCAGCTCGACCATGCGGGCGGCACGCACCTCGTCCTTTTCCATCTGCAGGATGCTACGGCCCAGGCTGGCGAGGATCTCCTTCTTACCGTGATCGTAGTCATTCTGCTTGCGGTTGAGATCCTGGAGCGCCTTCTTGGCATATTCAAGCTCGTCCTGCCGCATACGCAGACGCTCGATCTCCTCGGCCGCGCTGGCCACCTTGTCGGCAATATCCTCCTTCTGCCGTGCCATACGCCCGGCAGCGTGCTCATCCGCATCGCCATCGGCGGTGCCCAAGTGCTTCGACAAATCGAGATCGGTGAAATTTCCGGCCATTTTCTTCTCCTTCCACTCAGGGGATTATCAGCAATTGTCCTACGCGCACATTGACCGAGTCGTCGCCAAGCGCGGCACGGTTGGCCTCCTGGATGCCGCGCCAGCGAGTCGCGTCGCCATAGACCTTGAAGGCGATGCGCGAAAGCGAGTCGCCACGCTGCACGGTATAACTCCTTTGAATCGCCGCCTGATCGAAGGCGTTGGAAGACGCTTTCGCGCTGGAAGTGATCGGCAGCGACGGGATCAATGCGGTTTCGACCGGGGGTGCCGGGGCGACAGGACGGACAACCGTCGCAACGGGAACAGGCTCGGGTGCCGGAGCGACAGGACGGACAACCGTCACAACGGGAACAGGTTCGGGTGCCGGGGCGACAGGACGGACAACCGTCGCAACGGGAACAGGCGGGCTCACCGGTTCGGCGGGAGCAGGTGGCCTGACCGGCTCGATGGTGGGTGCAACCACCGGTTGCAGCGGAGGGCGTTCAATCGATACCACCTCATTCCGGGGAGCTTCAGGCTCCGCGACTGGATCGGCACCGGTAACCGTTGTTCCACCGGTGATAACCTCGTCACGCAACCGGCGCCGCTCAGCCTCCCGCAAGGCCAGCAGTTCCTTTTCCTGTTCGGCTATTATCGTTTCCATCGATTCCAGCCGGGCCCGCAGCGTGCCGTTTTCCTCCAGCAGTTGCATCGCGGATGCCCCGTCGGCTCCGTTCACGGTGACACGGCTGGCGACAAACGCACGCTCGGCCTGCTTCATCCGTGCATGGATCATGTCATCCTTCTCGGTCCCCGGGCGGAGTTCCAGATAGCGTTTGTAGTGGTATATCGCCCGGATGTAGTCCTTCTGCCGATCATGCAGCAGCAGCGCCAGATCCAGATGCGGACGCGCCA
This sequence comes from uncultured Victivallales bacterium, assembly GCA_964652765.1. GTDB lineage: Bacteria > Verrucomicrobiota > Kiritimatiellia > UBA8416 > UBA8416 > UBA8416. The sequence continues at coordinate 10,599 of CAZZBA010000027.1, forward strand.
TGGCCGGGTACGTATCGAGTGCGTTTCGGTACAACGAGACGGCGGCATCATAGTCCCCAAGGTCAACCATTTCGGAGGCCTTGGCCAGGATCCGGTTGTTACGCTCCTTCTCATCCAGGATCCCCGCTCGGCGGCATCCGGCGACGGGCAGCATCAGCCCCGCCAACAGGAGCATGACTATCCGTGCAAGGCGCATCGAACTCAAGCAGTGTTTTCTCATCTGGCGTTTCATTGGCTGAACCTTAACGTGCCCGCCGGCAAAAATCAATCCTGCATCCATGCACAACCAAGGACCCGACGCGACCACGATCAACGAGGGGCGAACGGCAGGCTGCCCAGGAAGGCATTGGCAATGCCGTCAAGCAGCTCGGTCTCATCCCACGGCTTCGACAGGGCGGGAATGCCGAAATTGCGCAGCACGTCCACCTTGCTTTGACCGATATGCGCACCGGTCAGGACCAGCACCGGAATCCTGACGGTGGACGGGTCGCTTTTCAACCGCAGGATCACTTCACTGCCTTCGATGTCCGGCAGCAACATGTCGAGAATGATGATATCGGGGTGCTCGTTATGCACCGTCCGCAAGGCATCGCCCCCGTTATCAGCCGTCTGAACGTGATATCCATGCTCGGATATCTGCATCTTGAGCGAGTCGCGCACCGCATGGTCATCATCCACGATCAGCACGGTAGGGGCCTCCGCGATCGGTAGCCGGAAAGCGATCCGAGCCCCTTTGTCCGCGCCGGGCGGCGGACTCTCCACCGTGAGTTCTCCCTTGTGCATCGCCACGATCTCCTTGGAAATGGCCAGGCCGAGTCCCGAACCGCTGGGCTGGTCCCCTACCGTGAAATACCGGTCCGTGACCCGCGGAAGCGCATCGGCCGGGATCCCGATGCCATTATCATCAACAATCACGCGCACAAACCCCTCGTGTTCACTGTCGGCCTGCACGGATACCTTGACAAAACCACCCTCTGGCGTGAATTTGATGGCATTGCCGACCAGGTTCAGGATAACCCGTTCGATTTTCTGGGCATCGCAATTCACAAACCAGAGTTCGCGCCCCGTACTAATCGAGAGGGTAAGCGATTTCTGTTCCGCTTGTACAGCCAGCGATTTAGCACTGCCCGTCACCAGCCGCCCGAACGGTACCCTCGCCTTCGACAGGGTCAGCGTCTGGTTCTCGATCTTGCGAAGATCCAGGATGTCATTCACGGTCGCCAGCAGGCGGCGACAATCCCCCAGCAGCATCTCCAGGTACTTCTGCGCGTGATTGTTCAAGGGACCGACGACGCCCCTGATCATGTTGGTGATCGCATAGATCATGGATGTCAGGGGGGTTCGCAACTCATGCGAGACATTCGAGATGAACTGCGAGCGGTTGCGGTCGTGATGCTCCAGTTTCGTGATCGCCTCTTCCAGCGCATCCTGAGCCCGCTTGCGCACGGACACGTCACGGATGAAGAAGCAGAGCCGCCCTTCGAGATCCGTATCCAGCCGGTTGACCGCGATCTCGGACGGGAAGGTCGACCCGTCCTTGCGCTTGCAGGTTCCCTCGATCAGGGTGTAGCGATGCTCGGTCAGGTTTTTCCGGATCGTCCCCACAACGGCGTCATCCGCACCCGAGATCAGGGACGGCACCGCCACCCCGATCAGATCCGCGTCGGGCCAGCGGAAGAAATCGATCGCGCGCTGGTTGCACTCGCGCACGATACCGCTGGCATCGGTGATCAGGACCGCGTCGTAGATACTCTGCAGCAGCCGCTGGTAATCCGATGCATCTGAATCGCGGAACTGGCTCCGCGAATTCTGCAGGAAGGACGTCGACCCGATCCCCTGGGCGGGCAGCGAGATTTTGACCGTGTGCCCGTTCTGCCGGATCTTCTGTTCATCCTCGCTCAGTTCAATGCGCATCGTGCGCGCAAAATCGTGCTTCGCGGACATGCCTACTCCTGTCCTTTCTGCTCAGGCCTGCCCCCATCCAGCAGCGGAACGCCACGGACCGGATACGCACGCCCGTCCTCGACATGATGGGTCTGTTCCACCAGAAGGGCACCGGTTGGATCCACCTCCACCACGGAACGCGTGAACCGGTTGCGTCCGGACTGGTGCACCACGACCGCCCGGCCCTGGTTATCAAACCGGATCGCCGGAGGATTGACACGCACGACCGGTCCCAGGCTGAAGGTCCCGTACAAGGAGCCGTCCACCTTGTTACGGATCACGAAGAACGCCTGCTCGCCGCCAGCACGCCTCCAGTAGCGCAGGCTGTATTCAAGATCGATGTCGTTGTAGCCGGAAAGCCCTCGCCGCACGGACAGCATCTCGATCCCCTCCACCAGGTCGAAGCCAACCGACGCCGACAGGTACAGGCTGCCCTCATGCCGGATGCCGATCTTCAGGCGATACCCCCCCGGCTGCGTCAGGCTGAACAGCGAGGTGATCTCCACGAGTTCAAGCTGATCGCCCTCTGGCATGATGACCGTCTGGCGACTGATGGTTTTGCGATCCGATTCCGATACGCCAGCCGCCTTGTCGCGGACGAGTTCCACAAACAGTTCGGCATTACGGTAATCATCATCGAAGACCAGCGGGACATCGAGTTCGTTGCGGATGCGAACCCGGGCGGCAAAGGCCTCACCCACGATGTAGGAGCCGTCTTCGAGTGATAGCTGAAGCTCGATCTGGGCAATCGCCGGGAAGGCAGAGGACATCAGCAACCCCAGCAGGAACACGACGGCACAAAGCTTGCTGGTACAACTCGACCCCCATCGCCCCCACCCGCCATTATCACGCGGAAAACACAAGTTCAACCTCCTCGAGAATGAGATGCAGTATCACCTGGTGCGCCTCCTGTATGCGGGCGGTGTCATCGCCCGGGATGCATATTTCCAGGTCGCCACGCCCGGCAAGCGCACCACCGTCGCGACCGAGAATACAAACCGTCCGCAGCCCCTGCAGACGAGCCGTCTCCACCGCGCACCGCAGGTTGGCGGAATTGCCGCTGGTACTGAAGACAACCAGCAGGTCGCCTGCCTGCCCCAGTCCTTCAACCTGCCGGCTGAAGACATGATCGAATCCGAAATCGTTGCCGATGCAGGTCATGGCGGTACCATCCGCCGTCAGCGCAATCCCGGGAAGCGAGCGCCGGTTCCCGCGGTACCGTCCGACCAGCTCCTCGGCCATGTGCATCGCCTCGGCCGCGCTGCCGCCATTTCCAGCCGTCAGCACCCGTCCGCCCCCCCGCAGGACATCCACGACCGCCGCGCAAATGGCGGAAAGCGGGCCGGCCTGCAAAGCCAGCCCGCGAATGGTGGCGGCACTCGCGTCCGCACCCTCGCGAATCCTCGCCTTCATGCTTTCTATTTCATGCGCCATGATGCCCCCCCAGCGCCAGGCGGCTATATCCCGCCCGACTGACTGCCAGAATCTAGCGTGACACGCGCCAGCTGTCAATGTATTCAAAATCCTTGCAAACAGGTATTGCCGACAGCAGAGCAGTTGTGATAAATAGTTCCCTGTGCTAAAACAAGACTCAATCAAGGCCGGCATGCCTCCGGGCACACTGGTGTTCATCGGCGAACGGCGCGTGGAAACCCCGTCGATCGACATCATCGACTACGCGGCAACCATAGTCCGTGAATTCAGCGTCAAGACGGCGGCGGAATGCGTCCCCTTCATCAATGACGAAACGGTCACCTGGATCAACATTACCGGACTGCACGACATCGCCTTCATCCAGAAGGTCGGGGAAACGTTTTCGATTCATCCGTTGCTGCTTGAGGATATTGTCAACACGGGGCAGCGCCCGAAATTCCAGGATCACGGCAAACTGCTGTTCTTTGTCCTGCGGATGCTTTATAAACCGCAAGGCAAAAGCGACATCATCTCGGAACAGGTCAGCATCGTGCTCGGTCGTAACTTCGTGCTGACATTCCAGGAAATGCCAGGCGACGTCTTTGACGTGATCCGCAACCGCATACGCACCGGCGGCGGGCGGATACGGAGAAGCAACGCCGCTTACCTTGCCTATGCCCTGATCGATGCGATTGTCGATAACTATTTCTGCATCCTGGAGGAACTGGACGAGAAGATCGAGAACGCCCAGCAGGCTGCACTTGACGAACCGATACCGCCTACGCTCAATCGGATTCACGCCCTTAAACATGAACTGGTTTCCATCCGCCGGCAGCTCTGGCCGCTGCGCGAGGCCATCAGCCTCTTGCAGAAGACAGAAAACCAGCTTATCGAAAAGGAACTGGCACCCTATCTGCACGACGTCTATGAGCACACGTTCCAGCTCCTGGACACGATTGAGTCCATGCGTGAAATGATTTCAACCGCGCTTGAGACCTACATGAGCAGCGTCAGCAACCGCATGAACGAGATCATGAAGGTCCTGACGATCATCTCCACGATCTTCATCCCGCTGACATTCATCGCCGGTGTCTACGGCATGAATTTCGAGTACATGCCGGAACTTTCCTGGCCGCTGGGCTATGCCGCCGTCCTCGGGATCATGGCTATCGTTGGCGGCGCGATGGTCCTGTTCTTCAAGCGCCGCCAGTGGATCTGAATGATGCTGGGGTGAGGGATGCCAGGCAACCGTTAATAACACCGATGCCCGCCGCGTCGCTGGCAAACTGCCCCATCGTCACGGCATCTGCGCTTCAGAAATCTCGCGGAGGTGCTCCAGAAGAATGCGCCGCACCTCCTCGATCGTCGCCGGCTTGCCCTGGCAGCTGTGCCCGCTCCGCACAACCAGCTCAGACTCCACGCCTGTAATGTGCGCACTTGCGTATGTCACCACCCCGTCCTTGCCCTCCGGCGGGACCTTGTCACCTTTTACAGGGATAATGGAGTGCGCTTTGATTGGCGGCGTCACCGGAACCTCAGCCAGAGCCAGTATCGCCGGATTGTCAGGCGACATCGTGTCGAGACTCGTCGAAGCAAGCTTTACGTCAGGCCCGATCTTGGGCGCAAGCGTCAGGAATTGTGCCGTGGTCTGCAGGGCCTGTGCCGGCAGCGCGAGAAAACGACGGGCCAGCTTCCTCACAAAACCGCCGGCCTGATAGCTTCCGCGATGGGGTGTCGAAATAAACACCACACGCTTCACTTCCGGCAAGGGCTCAAACACGGCAATCTGCCGAACCAATTTCTCATCCTCCGGCGACAGCTTCAGCTCGGCCAGAGTCTTGCCCGTGGTCGCAATCAGCATCGCTTCACCCGTATGCGTGGCAGTCAGCTTCGTCAGCAGCCCGCCCTGACTGTGACCGATCACTACCATTTGCCGAAGCATCATATCCCGACCCTCCGGATCCATCTTCTTAACAGTATTTTCTATGGATTCCCTGAGATGAACCGCCGATAACGCAACTGGCTTCGCGCTGTCGTAGAGATAAAACCAGAATTGATACTTCGACCGTAGTTTGGTGTCACTCATGAGCGTGTTCCACATTTCGGCCCACCAGACCGGACTGCTCATGGTGCCATGGACAAAAAGAACCGGTATCTTCCCGGCCTGATAGGGTTGCGATGGATAAATGCCCGGCTCCATCGGCGCCTGGCCAAACCGAAAGAGCATTTTTTCCAACTTCCAGTACAACGGATTATCCAGCGAATATGCAATCTGTGTTGTCAAATCCTCTTCGAGCGGAATCCTGCGGCCGTCAATCTCGATGTGGTCTCGGGCGAAAGCCGAGTATATCTCCAGCGTGCCTTCAAGCTTGCCGGTAGAGAAATCAGGCAGCCCGCCCTGAACGCGCACAAACACCGTTGCCGCCGTGCCCATTGTAATCCGATCCCCGGCTTCCTTTTTCTGCATTACCACAATCGGCGCGCCCAGCCCGGCGTTCCTGTTGCGTACCGAAAGACCACGTATCTGAAAACGGTCGGCAAAGACAAATGTCTCATTCTCCTTGAGTGGAACGTCTATATCAGAGCCGGCACCTCCGCGCTTCATAACAATACTGCCCACCGGAAGCAGCCATTCGCCCTTCCCGGATACACCCCGGCCTTCACCTCCCGTCACAATATAGCCAAGACTTCGGTTATAAAAATCTGAAGCCATGCGAAAACGCCGGTCAAACGGATCAGGCGCAGCATCCTCCCCGGCCCCCAGAAGAAACAGATATGCATACACCGCCGACGCAGCGAAAAAGTTATCCGGCTCAAGAGTCCTGCCGTCAACCTCAGCTTCATGCCCCTTCTTGCCAAGCAGGAAGCACAGCTCCGATAATGCGAAAAGCGTGTCCCGGCGGTTGTCGCTGGAGGCCCGCTTATGCAGCTCCGCAATACAGCGGACAGGCGATTTGGCGTTCATACGGGCCAGATCATACCTGTAAAGAATGAGACTCGCGTAACTGCTGAGCTCAGAAGAATTAAGCGCGCTCTGATCAATCTGGGCGTAGCCATAGTTTGGCCCCGAGGATATCACCCCTACCGGCGTAGCACAGCCGCCGCAGATCACCAGACTGACCAGGAATATCTGCACGATGCCAACGAGTGCCGGACGTGAACCCGCTGAACCTCGCGCACCGCAAGCCTGCTCACATATATTACTCATGTCTACTCCACTATTGCTCCGTCTCATTGTTCGAGGGCACCCAATCCATCCCCGGCATGCCTGCGCGGATCTTGTCCGAAAAATCCTCCGAATCACCCGCAGACATTGCGCGATCATTGATCCTGCTCAATCTTTTCAATTCCTCAAAAGGTAAATCCTTATTCAGCACGCCAGATTCATAGGCATGGTTCGCAGCGTAGCCGTTAAGAATAACTGACCAATGCATGTCCGCCCGCCCGGACGCCGCGTGCTTCTTCATGATTTGAAAGCCACTCGTCATACAATTATCCGTCAGTGCATTGTACCATTCCGCCTTCTGATGCAGGCCGTTCATGCGATCCACATAGTCAAGGAAAGCATTGCGGATCCTGTCCTTGGATAAAACCTGCATGCGGTACAAATAGACATCCTCACCATGGCGATAGTCTGTTCGCAGCCGAACAACGTCCCGCTCGTCCGCCGCGATGTAGATCAGTTCATACTGCCTGAAGAATCCCTTGAGCGCGGAATACTCCTCTCCTGCCTCCTTGCGGGTCTCAATGGAGATGCAAAGGTAGTCACCCCCCTCAAAACCGAAGCTCACCATGGTATGCGCAATCTTTTTCAGGCCCCAGTCGGAGAACATGATGTCGGCACTTCTCAGGCGCGCGAGATTATAGGTGCGTGTCTCGTAACGCACCGTGTAATTGGTCTCGCTGGTGTACGCGCAGTTCCTCACGTTGTGCAGAATAACTTCATCGCCCGCGATCCCGGCATAGGGCAGTTGCGCCACATCCGGCTGCCATACGCGATCATTAGACGGACGCATAAGATAAAAACATGCCAGCGGAAGCATAAAGAGCCCGGCAAATGCCGGCAGTACACGGCGGATCGGCAGGATGAAAAAGACGAGCACGCACCCAATACTATACAGTACCGCCAGCGGCAGGCAAACCGCCTGCGGCCAGCCTCCAAAAACGAACACCAGCAGGCCCCACGCCGCAAACGGCAACGATGCCGTTATCAGAATCAGCCGGGACAATATCCTCTTCCATAACACACGGGTTGCCATAATCGCCACCTGATCCTTAAAAGGGATGGTCAATGGTCATCTGCACGGCGAAACCCTCGTCCGTGATGCCCACATCGGCCCGCACCACGAGCGTATTGACCATAGCCCTCAGGCCGACGAGCCCCGCCACCTTCATATCGGTATGCAATGTTTCCAGGTCAAACTCGTCAGCCACACGCCCGACCTCCACGCCGGTCACGTATTGCAGCCATTGCACATGGGCATTGCGCCGATTCAACCAACCCGCGTTTTTCAACGGGTTCCATTGTGGCATGTGCCGGTATTCGGCGGCGTAGTAAACGGCTGAGCGGTCATTGAATCGACCTTCCGGATAGCCCCGCATCCGCTCAGGCCCGCCAAGCGTGGCACCGGCATAGGAGGGAGGTCGTTGAAACACCAGATCGTCGCCGTCTTGATCGGTATCGTCCCACGAGGGCGTATCAATCCACCAGAGAGTCAGTGCAAGAACCCGCTGACGGCTGCGGGCAGACGGGGCAAGCGATATGTATTTGGTAGCCGCGATATCAACGGTTTCCCATGCTGCAGAGCTCTCCAGCTCTCCCCAGTCCTTGGTATAGCGCAATTGCTGGTAGCTGCCACGGCTTGGATTCTCATGGAAATCAGTATTCTCGTAACGCAGGATGCATTCCGCGCCGGAGGTAGCCGCCTCCTGATCGCCAGCCTCGTCGGTGGAGGCGTCCTGCCGACGGTAGAACGGCTTTACCCCCACCATGGTGTAACCGCTGCGCCACGGATTCCAGACCGAGGTGTCCCTTGCGCCCTCGAGCACCAGGCCTTCGCGCAGTACCAGCCTGGACTCCGGGTCGTCGGCCCCACCCCCTAGCGGTAGCACATACCCGAAAAGCGTCCACAGCTTCACATCCGTGCCATCACCGGTGATGAAATCGTCCGGATCCGACTCGTGGCTGCCGGCGCGACGGTCTGGAAAGTCAGGATTCCCATCACTGTATATATCGATCTGGGAAAAACGTCCGACATTGATCTGGCCGTTGATGAACAGCCGTTCCAGCGTTGGCACCGCCAGATCGCGTACCGCCAGGAAACCATAAATGGTTCCCTCGACGGATCCGACCACGGTGGCAAAGGCGGAGGCCTGCGGCTGGAAGAAGCCGCGGTTTCCGATGCTGAATCCGGCAGCCGGCCCGAGCGAATCGCTGTAGAACGCGAATGGCACGGTGAAGGTACCAGGAAGCGCGTTCGTCTGGCCCTCATGCAGAAGCACTTCCTGCCCCCAGGCCAACCCGACCAGCCAGATCGTACTGGCGAAAATGGCCCCCGCGCGTAATCGCCAAGCGTACTTCATGGCATTGCAGGGCTCGCGACAGGCTGTTCGGTGGAGGACACCGGCTGTTCGACATCCATTTCCGCAAGGAAGACCTTTGCCTTCTCCAGACGCTCACGCAGCGGTTTCTCGCGGGCACGGGCCATATCGTACTCACTGATTAGCGATTTGAATTTCGCAAAATCCCCTTTCAGCTCGCTTATCATTTCATCAACCATATTCTCCAGCTCCATGGCACCCTTGCTGGCTACCGCGCGCAAGTTTCCGGCGGACGGTGCCGTCACAAGCTGCTCAAGTTGCTCACGCCGCATGTCAACCGTCTTGCGCATAGTCTCGATATCCTGCTTCAACTGCGCCTGCCGTTCAGGATTGGTGGCGTACTGCAGGTCCATCTCGCGCGCACGGATATCGTGTTGAAGCTTCTCGATACTTGCTTTCAAGTCATCGGCCACCTTGGTTTTCACCTTTACCCCAGCCGATTCATGCCGCTTGTCACGACGGTATTCCGTTGTCTCTCGGTTATAATTCGTGTCTTCGTTCTCATACCGCGTGACCGCATTTTCCGTGTGCGTTTCCAGCGATGCCGCGATCGCGAGCGACTGATCCACGCGTTTCTCAATCTGCGCGTTAAGCCGGGCAACATCCTCGGCAAGGTCTGCGTGCGCAACCTGTGAATAGGCATTGCCCATTTCCTTTTTGCGGCGGTCACGCTGTTGTCCATAGAACACGGCTATCGCCTTGAGGCCTGCCAGGGCCTCCTCTTTCATTCGGCGGATGCGAGAGCTCGGGGAATCCGTCGAATCCCGTGCGGAAGTCAGGAGTAAGACTATCCTCTCAATCCGCTTCTCAATGTCGCTGTCGAGTGACAACAACTGATCCGAAACCGCCTTGGTTCGGGTCTCGGCATTCGCCACCTCGCCCTCCATGACGCGAATAAAATTCTCGACCTGAGCCCGGTCAACCGGTTCGGGTGAATTCGCCTGTTGCGCAAGAGACGGATGAAGCAAACACAGACTGAAGCTCAATCCAAATAAAACCATTTTCATGTTCTATAGATCCTTTTTCTCAACAATCGCATTCCCGAACACCGACCACACGACTCCGTCTCCCGTGATCGATAGCGTCATGCGTCCGTCCTCCGCAATCAGCAGCGTCCAGGCCCGGCCGCGTTCGACGCCTGACAGTATCAGTTGCTTCCCGTCCTGGAGAACGGTATCCGCCTTGGAAACCTCGCCACGACGTTCCTCGGGGGCGAGGATGGTCACCGTCTTTGCATCGGCATCGACGCGCAGGAACGTGGGCTGCTTCAAACCTCCCAGATCAGGTGCACCGCTGGTGCCATCATCGTAGCTGGCAACACCGCTACTGATCGCGCAGAGCCAAACCGAACCCGCAAATACGTTTCCGCTGAACAGCCCCGCCAGCATTAAAACACAGGTAACTATCTTGAAATTCATTTTACGGTATATCCTTTCCCTTCCATCGCCGCCACGAAGTTCCGATCCCAGAGTTCAAACTGGCGTTTATAACCATCGACAGCGGCTTCCATGCCAGCGTTGCTGGTGCTTTTAACCCGGCGGGCCCGCAGTCCCTGGGTCAATCCGCCTGCAGCCGCCCCGATGGCGGCCCCCTCCCCGGCATCGCCCGACAAGGATCCGATGACCGCGCCCAGCAGGGCCCCGCCAGCCGCGCCTTTCACGGCCTGTCCGCGCGTCGCATCGACAGTCTTGTCGGCGACATACCCCTTGGCGGCGAGTTCCGCATTGGCTTTGTAGGGATCCCAGTTCGTCTGCTTGCTCGCCCAGGTGTAGGCCGCCAGCTGGTCCTTCTCCATCTGCTCCGGTGACTGATCCTTGGCTGGAAAAATAACGTGGTTCGCGGGATTGGTACTGAGTTTCGGCGGGCCGCCTTCCTCGGCGTAACCGGTAACCGGAACCGTCGACAGGAATGTCAATGCCGCGGCGGTGCATGCAATGGTGACTGTGCAGGTCATTCTCATCTTGATATCGCTTTCTTGCTAAGTTTCAACCGTTGCGGGAGAAAGCGCAGCGCCCTGTGACAGGCGCTGCGCGACGTTCAACCGGCCGGACGAGTTCGCGTCCGGCCGGCATGGTCTGTTATCAGAAAATCAGACCAATACCCGCGATCAACCCGGACATGCTGAAATTCAGCTCATTGTCCTCGTTGTTGTCGTCCGTGAACTTCCAGCCCATCGTCCGGTAGCCAAGACGCCCGGCAATCGTCTCCGTAAACTGGTACTGGAACTGCGGAAACAGTTCGTAGACCAGATCCGAGTCGCCGGCACCAATACCGAGGACCGGATTGAAGCGCAATCCGTCGATCTTGGACGGGAACACCGGCAGGCTGGGCAACACATAGACCATACCGTCGGTGACGTCCTTTTCGCTGCTCGTCGTGCCGTGCACGTCGGACTCCAGATCGGCTTGCATGTTCATGTTGCGAACGCCGACCATCAGGCCGAAGCTCTGGCCTTCCGACCATCCGTTGACCCGGTAGCCGACGGCGGCTTCGGTCAGCAGCAACTCCGTATCAAGCGATCCGCCCTCGGGACGGTCTTCCACGTCCATTGCGTCGGTGCTCATCGAGAAGTAATCCACCAGTGCACCAACCATGAACCGGTTGTATTCGGCGCCGAGCCGGAGCGAGGCTCCCATCTCCACGGCATCGAACAGGTCCTCGAACGACTTCTCAAACTCAGCCTCATGACCGTTGATCGTCATGTCGCCCTCAAAACCTGCCAGCCACGCATACGGCGTGACCTCGAACTGCCATCCCGGCTTGCCCTGCGCCATACCGTTGATGACCGTGGTCATAAACGCTGCCGCCACTATCATTCCTACCATGCTCTTCTTCATTCTCTCTCCTTGTTGTTGTTGCGGGTAACGCTTTACCCTGATTTGTTGCTTGTTCACATTGGCCTGCGATGGCCTGAATATCAATTTATATTGAGCCTCCTTTCGTCGTCGCCGTCGCCAGCGCTATTCCAGCGTAACACTGACATCACCACTGAAATCATTGTATGCCAGCACAATCCTCCAGGTGCCGGCCACACCGGCATCGGTTCGGCGCTGGAAGAACAGATCCCGCCCATCGTAATAGACGTTGTTGACTGTGTTAAAGAAGGCAGACTGCACCAGATCGCCGCGCCCGTCATAGACGCGTAACGTGGTGTCGCCTTCCTTGAAATCCTTGATCCTCACGGTTGTCAGCGCCTGGTTCAAGGTTGTCTCCCACGTGAACTCATCCGTTGAGGAATAATTCCGGAGCTCCCTGTCTACGTAGAACCGTGTGGATGTGATATCCGAGTCGGTATCCTCGCTCTCACAGCCTCCGCATACCGTCATGCAAACTACTGCCGCCGCCACCAGTAACCGTCCGCCCCATCTTTTCCCTCTCATGGTGCACATTCCTTTCCCTTGTTGTGAACATCCTCTGCTGCGTATACCTCTAGCGCCTTTGCCAGATCGAAAAACATCCGCTCATGCCCAAGGGCCTGCCCCAGGGGCGAACGTTCGATTCGTTTGAGCAAATCAGGATTGACTGCCGCCAGCCCCAGTGTCACGCCCCGTGCGCGCAGGGCCTGTTCGGCTTCCGTCAGCATCAGCAAAGCCGTATATTCGATGTCGGGAATGGCACTGCACTCCAGCACAATCACCTTGGGATCATACTGATTAACCAGCGCCCTCATCTTTGCCGCGACATTCTCGGCATTGGCAAACGTCAGGCGCCCCTCGGTACGCAGCAGCAGCAGGCCAGGTAGCGTCT
>CAZZBA010000028.1:0-866 GCA_964652765.1 uncultured Victivallales bacterium
GCGGCAAGGAGACCAACCCGATGCTGCAGCGTGTCTACGGTATCGCGGCCGAATCGCCCAAGCAGATCAAGGTGCTGCTCAAGCAGCTCGAGGAAGCGGCGGCGCGGGACCACCGCAAGCTCGGCAAGGAACTGGACCTGTTCAGCATCCAGGAGGATGTCGGTCCGGGACTGGTGCACTGGCATCCGCGTGGCGCGCGCATCCGCTCGATCATCGAGGACTTCTGGCGCCGCGAGCATTACCGCGCCGGCTACGAGCTGCTCTACTCGCCGCATATCGGGCGGGCGCAGCTGTGGGAGACCTCCGGCCACCTGGGCTTCTACAGCGAGAACATGTACGCGCCGATGGATGTCGACGGCGGCGATTACTACGTCAAGCCGATGAACTGCCCCTTCCATATCCAGATCTACAAGAACAGCAAGCGCTCCTATCGCGAGCTGCCCCTGCGCTGGGCGGAACTCGGGACGGTCTACCGCTACGAGAAGAGCGGCGTGCTGCACGGGCTGCTGCGCGTGCGAGGCTTCACGCAGGACGACGCGCACATCTTCTGCACGCCCGAGCGCATCCAGGACGAGGTCCGGACGACCGTGGCCTTCGCGCTGAAGATGCTGCGCGCCTTCGGGTTCGAGGACGTCACGGCCTATCTGGCGACGCGCCCGGAAAAGGCGGTCGGCGAGGAGTCGCGCTGGGAACAGGCAACCGTCTCCCTGCGAGGCGCGCTCGAGGCGCAGGGCATCGCCTACGAGGTCGACCAGGGCGGCGGGGCCTTCTACGGCCCTAAGATCGACCTGAAGATCAAGGACGCCATCGGCCGCGAATGGCAGATGGGCACGATCCAGTTCGACTTCAACCTGCCGGAACGGTTT